>CAVKXR010000118.1:0-7040 GCA_963660275.1 Oscillospiraceae bacterium | reverse complement strand
GCTTGCAAACGAGGACGATCATGATTTTGGGTATGACGACGACAGGTATGCGGACAATTTCCTGGATATGGTTGTCTTTACGATGTCGGGTTGGAATCAATTCTTGAGCGACCAGAACATCGATTCCGTCAACAGCAAGGAAAGGTTTGAAAAAGCCCTTTCCAGTCCATTCCACGTTTGGTCCTTGTCGAAAGTGACTTCGAATAGCCAAGGTTTTAGCTTGCCTTTACCGGATGCGAAGGAACAGAATTATTTATATCCACAAAATCGGCTGGATGAAAATTGCCGTGTACTGTTGGAAGAAAATCTCCCCAAGAAATTTTGCACCTATGGGGATTCTGGAACGACGGAAGGTTACAATCCGAATGCAAATCTTTTTACGATAAAAATGATCGGCAAAGAAAACGGGAATTTCTACTCCGTAAAGGAAGCGCTTAATTCGCATGCGCCGAGCAGAGAGCGGTATCGCTATGTCTATTTTGACATTGTCCTCACCATCCCCGACTCCTACTGGGACGCGCCTTTCGGCATGGACAATCTGGTCAACCGGACGATCCGTTTCGACCATGCGAACAAGACGGTTTTCGGGACGGGTTCGGACGGCTACTGGGCGGCGCTCTCGGGCAGCTGTGGAACGTCTTTCCTCGGGTCGTTTTTCGACGGAACCGATTGGAAATGCGACAAGTCTTACGGGCTTCTCACGCCTTATGAAATGCAGTATCTGCCATTCCTTCCGGCGAACGTTCTCTCCGGCGGGAAAAACATCTTCCTCTTTGCCGACGAAAATCCGTCGTACATGTACCCGTCCTATTTCGACATGAAGTTTTACGGTCCGAAAAATCCGGACGATTATTTCCAGGTGCTGGCCTTGGGGACGGCTTTGGAAAGCAGCTCCGCCTGCGATTATTCGGCGACGACAAATTTTGACGCGGCCTACGGCAACGCTCTCCGCTGCCAAGTGTCCCTGACAAGCCTCGGAGATTCCGTGCGGACGCCCTTGTTTGCGCATGGGAGCGCGGCTTTCTTTGTCGGGCGGAACAAGGTGTGGAATACGGGGCATCCGGTGGAAGTTTCTTTCCCGAACGATTCCAGCTGGCGTTCGGAAGTCGCGACATCGGGCAAGCCCTGTGGAGATCCGGTCGGATACGTGAACGGTTCCGCCGACTGTTACAAATACTACGAAGGCGGTTCGAAGCTGCACCATTATCTGCACGACTTTACGGATGCGGACTGGCTGAATCTCTATACCGAAAACGGTTTCATTCGAAATGTCGTAAATTCGCCTGCGCGGGCGCCGATCCCCACCTGGTTCTATTTTCGGGATTCCACTGGGGCGTCCCATGCCGCCTTGTCCAATTTACCGCTAAGGCCGAAATCCGCCGATTACGAAAACGGGTATTTTTACATCCCGCTGGATACCGTATCGAAAATCAGGAACGCGCCGACTTTTGACGGAATCACGCTTTCGAGGTTCGATTTGCGCCTTGGCGATTCCGCGTATGGAACGTTCAGCGAGGATTCCACGAAGCTTTTGGTCCCGGCGAAGGATACGCTCGTGAAAAGCCGCATCTACCGGGAATCCGCGGACAGCGTTCGTCGTGTGCCTTCCCGGATGAAGTCCGCATCCCTGCCGATGAAGTACTTTTTCCGAAATTTCAATTCCTGGATGAAGGAGCCGCGGGCGGACAGCGTCTCGCTTTTGCATCTCGATTCTTCGGAGCATTCGCATTTTACCGTCTCCGGGGAAAGGGACGAAAAGGATCGGATCATTCGCTTCAAGGCGGCGAAGGACATTCGGGTCGCGCGTCCGAAGGAACTGGTGGAACTTTCGGCGAACCTCAAATCGGGCGAGAAGTATCGGCTGTCTTACTTGAAAGGCGGCGTGTATTACACCGTCATGGATACGGTCGCGGAACGTTCGGGTTTCCAGAGGCTCGCCTGGTTCGACGTAAACCGTCTCCAGGGAAATACGCAGTTCCTGCTTACGTGGGGCGAAGGCGGGAACCTCTATTACAGCGATTACGATTTGTATGTCGGCTCGGATGTCAAGACGGAGAAGGAAAGTTCCGTTCGGTCGCTGTTCGGCGATCTGTCTGTCTCGTTTCCGGCAAACGCCTTGGAAGAGCGCAAGGATGTGACGGTTCGGACCGCCGAGGTGGACGATTACCCGTTTGAAGTCTTTGGTGACCTGCCGCTCACGGGACCCGTGATGGAAGTTTTGCCGTCGATGGAATTTGAGGATTCGACGAAGCTGCCGCGCATCCAGATGAGAATCTCCCGTGCGGAGATGGACGCTCGAAATGTCACGCCGCAGACGATTAGGCTCTATAAAATCGATTTTGAAAAGAAAAAGTTCGTGCCGCTGGAACATGCGCTATACGGCTACCTGAAAGCGGACGGCAGCGCTGCCGTTTCGGGTGCGTCTGCAGAAACGGCGACTTGCGGAATGTGGAATTCCGACGGCTGCTATCCGGGCAAGGGCAAGTGGGAATATCTGCTGATATCCGCAGAGACGAGGACTTTTTCCGTGTTCGCCGCGCTGCCTTCCGATTTTGCGGACATGCCCGAAACGGGAATTGAAGTCTTGCCGGAAGTGGCCCGGGTCTCGGAGCGGACGTTGAATATCCGGGGAACAGCGGAGTTTAATTTGTATGTCGATGATGATTCGCTATGGAACGACAAGGGCGACAGAACTCCGGCGGAAAGGCTGGACTACTCGCTAGACGAAAAAGGCTTTGCCCATGTGACGCTTCCGAGGCGTTCTCTTGGAACCGATACCGCTTACGTATTCCTTGTGCCGCTCAGCGATACGGCTGGAAAGGGAAGCGAACTTCCGGCGACTTCTGCCGTGGCCCGGGCTTTGACCGTTCCCGCTGAATTTGCCTGCGAACTTCCGAAGGATTCCCTGTGGCTTGGGCTTGACAACGGATACATGTCCTACGGGGTTTCCTGCAACCATCCCGGTTCGGGGCGGATTTCGCTGTATGCCGACGGCAGGCTCGAAGCGGAACTTTCCGCTAAAAATTCGGACACGCTCGTCTATGACGGAGCGAAAGTTTCGGGGGACGGCTCGCTTGGAAAAATTGCGGGTGGCGTTTACGAAAGCCGCTTCTGGGGACGCTCGGTCCTCGGCGATGAAATCCAGACCGCTGGACCGCTTGTCTATACGGATTCGGCGCGTCCTGTCGTGGAAAGCTGGGACGTCCGCGATTCATCGGATGTTCTTGACCGCGTCTTTACCGTGACGGCAAAGGTTCGGGACGCGGAATCGGGCGTTTCGCTTGCGAAGGTTTCCGCTGCGTTTGGCGGAGTTTCGCTGGAAAATTTCACCTTGCTCCCGGATTCCGTGGGGAACGTTTCCGCGGACGTCCGCCTTTCGCGAAAGCGGCTTTCCGAATGTGTCGGCTGTCGGCTTTCTTTAAATCTCCGCGTCGAAGATTTTGGACACAATTCAAGCGAAAGAAAGTTTACTTCGGAGCCTCTCTATCCCTATCCGACGGGGCTTGTCCTCTGGTATCCCGCACGGGAAGGAACCGGAAACGTCGCGTATGAATTTTCGGGAACGGGGCATCACCTCGATCTTTCGTCTGTGAATAGTCCCTGGCTGAGCGATGCCGGAATCTATCTGGGCAAAAGTTCGGATATGGCAAGAGGCGCAGGGATTGTCGATTTGGGAAGCGCTGTCTCCTATACCTGGGAAGCCCGGATAAAGCGCGGGCACTCGGCGGACTTGTGGAACGAGCTGCTTTCCTTTGAAGGGACCGGTGGACTTTCGATGAAGCTTTTCCAGAAGGGACGCGCGCTGCGGCTTTCCGAAGGGAAAAATTCCTGGCTTTCAGGGGAAGTTCTTCCGGTGGAGAAATCCTGGGCGCATGTGGCGGTTGCCGTGGATTCGGTTGCGGTCCGCTTCTATGTCGATGGGGAACTCGCCCGCTTTGTTCCGGGAGGAATCGTTGCGGAACGCGAACTGTACGGATTTTTCGCTTTGGGCGGAACTCCTTCCTTCATCGGGAACGTCGCCGACATCCGCTTTTACACCAAGGCTCTCTCCGAAGCGGAAATCGCTGCGCTTTCGCTTGCCATTTCGGAAGACGGCGAAGAATCGGAAGTCATCCTTGCGGAAAACCTGAAAATGGAAAGCGGCTTCTCGCCTGAATTTTCCTGCGCGGTTGCCGGGAACCGTTACTTTGTATCCCATACGGAAAACTCGCGCCTTTCCTTCTCCGTTTCCGTTTCGCAGACGGAAACCTATCGGCCTGTTGTCTATGCCCGTTCCGCAAATCGTTCCGCGGCGAATGTGGCCCTCGATAAAGGTTCGGTGCGCCTTTCCGGCAATCTTTCGCTTTCCGGGGCGTGGCGAGCGGTGCCGCTTGAAGGCGTCTCGATTCCGCTATCCGCTGGCTTGCACGAACTTTCGCTCGAATTCCCGGAGAACGTCGAAGTCGGCGGGATAGCGCTTGTGTCGGGAGACGTTTCCGCCTCGATGCTTGCTTGGGGAAAGTTTGACAAAGACCCTGAAATGAACGCCGGGACAAAGGTAAAGGCGAGCGTCCGCTACGAAGGATTCTCCGACCGTTCGATGCTCCGCCCGAGAATCCGCTTGGCGAATGTTTCCGACAGGAAAATCGAAGGCTATTCGATCCGCTACTATTTCCGCGGAGAGGACCCTCTTTCGGTGAAAGCGCAAGCGTTCTATCCCCAGGACGGCTCGGCTCTTTCCGTCCATGCCGAAAGCGCCCGCACCGGATATGCGGAATGGGATTTCGGCGGGGAAGTTCTCTTGCCGCGCGATTCTGCTTTTGGCGGGCAGGGACCGCATTTCGGGATTTTCAATTCGGATTGGTCTCCGTGGAATGCGGAAGACGATCCTTCGTTTGCTGCGGACGGGGCAACAGGCTTTGCCGCGGACAGGGGAATCGTTGTCTTGGATGCGGACAAGAATCTCATCGGAGGTTCCTGCGCCGAAATGGAAGACGAAATTTCCACTTTGCCAAAGGCTCGCGCCGTGGCTTCCGACGTGCGGAACGACCGCTTGGCGAGCGAAATTCATATCGCGGTGGAAAACCTCGGAAATGTCGCGCTCAAGAATTTCGATTTGCAATACTACTTCTATGTCGAAGACGGACTTTCCCCGGTTCTCGACGTGAACCATCTGGGAACATGCCTCTCCGCGGAACTGGAGAACTTTGGCGCAGGTCGCTACGCAGTGAACATCCATTGCGCGACCCCGATCGGTGCGGGGGGCAAGACGGCTCTTCCGGTGAACTTTACGCTGCATCTTCCGGGGTGGGCTTCTGCGTGGAACGCCGATGACGATCCGAGCCATGTCGGTCTTGGCACAGGGGATGTGGAGGCGCGCGGAATCGGCATATTCGATTCGCTCGGAAACAGGATCTACGGAGAAATTCCCGTCTGGCCCGAAACGCTTTCTGTCGCGGAAACAAAAGCTCGCTCGCCGAGCGAACCGTCCGAAGCATTCGAAAAAAACGCGGTCGATGAAAACTTCCAGATTGCCCGCAGCCCGGACGGCTTCCTGCTTTCGCTGAAAGGCGCAACGACGCTTTCCCTCGACTTGGTAAACGCCATCGGCCTTCCCGTGAAACCGCTCTTTAGCGGAACTCTTCCCGCGGGGGAAAATTTTCTGCCGCTGGATTTGGAGGGCATCGATCTTTCCGCGACTTACTTGGTTCTCCGGGTCGATGGAAATATCAAAACGACAAGGCTTTCGGATGTGAAGGAAAATTAAAACGAGGATTCTATGCTTGATTTGAAAAAGTTCTTTTGTTGCGTCGCCGTGGTGAATCTGGCCTTCGGGAGCGCTTTCGCGCTGGATTTAAACGCGGTCTTCGACAACCAGAAAAAGTCCGCTTTCCCGGATACCTGCGAAATCCAGATGCGTTCCACGGTGACTTTTCCGGGCGGAACGGAAACCGTGGAGACGACGGTCATCCAAGCGGGAAATTCCAAGTCCGTTACGACGGTTAAATCTCGCATGGCGCAGATGAAAATCGTCCAGAACGACGGTCGGATGAAAGTCATCGACTTGAAAACGGGAAAAACGCTCCCCGCGATGAACATTCCCGCAGAGAATCCCGCCGACGTGAATCGGCAGATGGGAAATCCCGCCGACTACAACCCACCCGTGGCGGAAGGCTCCCTCTGGAAAATAACACCGAAGGATGCGTCAAAGCCAACGCTTTTCTATTCGGCGCGAGAAAAGCGGATCGTTCGGATGACTGTTCCCGTAAGCGGAGCTGTCGCGGAGACGGAACTCGAATATTCGGACGCTTCTAGCGAATTGCCGGGAACGCTAAAAAAAGTTACGATTGTGACGCGGGTTGCGGACGGCGAAAGCAAGGTTGTCCTGGAAGTTTTCGGGGCGAAGCGTCGCCATGTCCTGCCCGGAAAAATGTTTGACGTGGAGTAAAAATGCTCGTTTCCATTATTGTCGCGGTTTCGGAAAATAATGTCATCGGCAAGGATGGCCATTTGCCGTGGCATCTTTCGCAGGATCTGAAGCGTTTCAAAGCGATTACATCCGGGCATTGCATTCTGCTCGGGCGCAAAAACTACGAAGACATCGGACGTCCGCTGCCGAACCGGACAAGTATCGTTCTTTCCCGCAACCCGGATTTTGACGCTCCGGGATGCGTTGTCGTGCAGAGCCTTTCCGCGGGATTCCGGTTCGCTGAAAAATCCGGCGAAACGGAGCTTTTTGTCATCGGCGGTGCGAATGTCTATGCCGCGACGTTGCCGTTTGCCAAAAGGCTTTACCTGACGCGCGTCCTTGCCAATGTCGAAGGCGATGTCCTGATGCCTCCTCTCGGCGAAAACTGGAAACTGCTCCGCGAAGAACGCATCGAAAAATCGGAAAAGGACGACTTCGCCTGCCTCTTCCAGGTATTTGAACGGGGCTGAATGTTTAGAACCGCGCACATTTAAGTTTTCGGGATGAGCTAAGCGGGGACATGGGACGCAGGACATGGGACGATGTCATTCCCGTGCTTGTCCGCCGCGGCGGACGCAGACACGGGAATCCC
>CAVKXR010000117.1:0-7159 GCA_963660275.1 Oscillospiraceae bacterium | reverse complement strand
CCTCTGCGGGTTCCCAATCGTCAAGAACGCATTCATTGCGCTGATTACCGAATTTGACATCAAGGCCGACGTTCTCGTTTCCATTGCGCTGATCGCTTCGATAGCCATCGGGGAAGACTTTGCCGCCGGAGAAATCGCCTTCATCATGCAACTCGGCGCGTTCCTTGAAACGGCAACCGTAAACAAGGCTCGCTCAGGCATCGAAAAACTTGTCAAGCTTTCTCCCGAAACCGCTCGACGGATTCTCGGCAATTCAGAAAAAATCATCCCGGCAAAAGATGTCCAGGTCGGCGATCGTTTGCGCATTCTTCCGGGCGAGAGCATCCCCGTTGACGGCATCATCCTATCGGGAGCGACATCCATCAACCAGGCGGTTTTGACAGGCGAATCGCTTCCCGTCGATAAGGGCGAGGGTGATTCCGTTTTTTCGGGAACGCTCAACCAGTTCGGAACTTTCGAAATGCAGGCGACAAGGGTCGGCGAAGACAGTTCCATCTCCCGGATGATTCGGCTGGTCCAATCGGCAGATGCAAGCAAAGCGAAAATCGTCCACTTTGCAGACCGCGCAGCGACCTGGATTGTGATCCTAGCCTTAACCGCAGCGGTTCTCACCTGGATTTGCACCGGAGAAGTCATTCGGGCAGTGACAATTCTTGTCGTATTCTGCCCTTGCGCCCTCGTACTCGCAACGCCCACGGCAATCATGGCGGCTATCGGAAACGCAACGCGACACGGTTTTCTGGTCCGCGCAGGAGACGCTCTGGAACGCCTTGCCCGAATCAATCGGATTGCGTTTGACAAGACGGGAACGCTTACCGTCGGAACGCCGCAAGTCGTCGCTGTCAAAAGTTTTTCCGAACAAATGAATGAAAATACTTTGTACGAAATCTGCGCTGCGGCAGAGGCTCGTTCGGAACATCCGCTAGGAAAAGCCATCGTGGAATGCTACCGAAAGGAATTCGGAATTTTGAACATTTCCGCGGAAAATTTCCAGATGGTTCCCGGACACGGCATCTCGGCAAGCGTGGATGGCAAGCACATTCTCGCCGGGAACAAGGAACATTTCTTGAAAAATGGAATTCCGGTTTCTCCGTCGGAAAAAAACTTCGTGAAAGACTTCCTTGCCCAAGGCGCGACCATTATCTACATTTCCATCGAAAACAGGCTCGCCGGATTTATCGCCTTAGCGGACACGCTCAAGACAAATGCGGCGTCAGCTGTCAAGCAGCTCGAATCCCAAAAAATTTACACAACGCTTCTCACCGGAGACAATCCGGACGCGGCAAGGGCAATCGCAAAAGCCGCCCAAATCCGGGATATTCTCGCTGACTGCCGACCGGAAAACAAGCTCGAACAAATCGAACTCTATCAGAAAAAAGGCGAAAGAATCTGCATGATAGGCGACGGAATCAACGACGCGCCTGCGCTCAAAAAGGCAGACATCGGAATCGCCATGGGTGGAATCGGCAGCGACATTGCTATCGAAGCCGCAGACATCGTCCAGGAGAACGATGATATTGGAGAACTTCCCCACCTGACTGCGCTTTCCCGCCGGATGATGAAAACCATCAAGCATAACATCGCCTTTTCCCTTGCATTGAACTTCGTCGCGGTCATCCTCGCCATCAGCGGGACGCTCGATCCGGTTGTCGGAGCGTTTGTCCACAACGGCGGATCCTTTCTCGTCATCACCAATTCCGCAAGGCTTCTAAAATGGAAACGCAAAGATTAAAAGAAACCGGGCAAGAGTCTTTTTTCTATTTTACGGATGTATGAACCAGAAAATTTACTATACCCTGACCGATGAGTCGCCTTTCCTCGCGACCCAATCCCTCTTACCGATCGTCCAGGCTTTTGCCAAGTCCGCAGACCTCGACGTTCAAACAAAAAACATTTCGCTCGCCGCACGGATTCTCGCCGCTTTCGCCGACAGGCTTCCCCAAGGCTCCCAGTTTTTTGGAAAGCCCGTCTCGGACGATCTCGCCTTCCTGGGAGCGCTCACGCAAGACCCGACTGCGAACATCATCAAGCTGCCGAACATTTCCGCATCCGTCCCGCAGTTAAAGGCGGCCATCGCCGAACTCCAAAAAAACGGCTACGCCCTGCCCGATTACCCGGACGCCCCTGCAACCGATGAAGAAAAGGATATCCGCGCCAAGTATGACAAGGTCAAAGGCTCCGCAGTGAACCCGGTTCTCCGCCAGGGAAATTCCGACAGGCGCGCCCCGAATGCTGTCAAGAATTACGCAAGGAAACATCCCCATTCCAACGGAACGTGGAACGCCTCTGTCAAGACGCATGTTTCGAGCATGATCGAAGGCGACTTCTACGGCAACGAAAAATCCATCACGATGCCCAAGGCCGATACGTTCCAAATCGAATTCGTCTCGGAATCGGGCCACGTTTCGCTTCTCCGCAAAGCGATGCCGCTCCTCGCCGGAGAAGTCCTCGATGCGACCGTCATGCATATCAAGGACCTCGAAAAGTTCATCGCGGAGCAGATGGAAGACGCAAAGAAAAAGGGCGTTCTCTTTTCCGTGCATCTCAAGGCGACGATGATGAAAGTATCGGACCCGGTGATGTTCGGCGCTGTCGTCCGCGTGTTCCTGAAAGACGTCTTCGAAAAATATGCGGAGCTTTTCCGCGAACTCGGCATCGACCCGAACAACGGGCTTGGCGATCTCTACAAGCGCATTGCCGGAAATCCGAAGGAAGCGGAAATCAAGAAAGCGATTGATGACTGTCTCGCCAAAGGCCCGGATCTTGCGATGGTCGATTCGACAAAGGGCATCACGAACCTCCATGTTCCAAGCGACATCATCATTGACGCTTCGATGCCCGCCATGATCCGCAATTCGGGCTGCATGTGGAACAAGGACGGAAAACTCGAAGAGGTCAAGGCGGTAATCCCCGACAGATGCTATGCGGGAATCTACAAGACGACGATCGAATTTCTCAAGCAGAACGGGGCGTTCGATCCGCGCACCATGGGAACCGTCCCGAACGTGGGCCTGATGGCGCAAGGCGCCGAAGAATACGGCAGCCACGACAAGACTTTTATCGCAGAAGGAAAGGGTGTCATCCGGGCTGTCGATTCCCACGGCAAGGTTCTCCTCTCCGAAGAAGTCGAAGCCGGAGACATTTTCCGCATGTGCCAGGCGAAAGACGCTCCGATCCGCGACTGGGTAAAGCTCGCCGTAACCCGAGCGAAACTTTCGGGAATGCCCGCGATCTTCTGGCTCGACCCGAACCGCGCCCACGACCGAGAAATCCAGAAAAAGGTTTCCGCTTACCTTTCGGAATATGACTTGACGGGGTTAAATATCCAGATTAAGTCTCCGACAGACGCCATCCAGGAAACCCTCATGCGTGCGAAAAAAGGACTTGACACGATAGCCGTGACAGGAAATGTCATGCGCGACTATCTCACCGATTTGTTCCCGATTCTCGAAGTCGGAACTTCCGCAAAGATGCTCTCCATCGTACCTCTCATGGCCGGTGGCGGACTCTTTGAAACGGGAGCGGGCGGAAGCGCACCCAAACAGGTCCAGCAGTTTCTTTCGGAAAACTACCTGCGCTGGGATTCCCTCGGAGAGTATTTTGCGCTCGCCGCTTCGCTCGAACAGGCTGCGCTTCCGACAAAGGAAAATCCGACGGGCAACAAAAAGGCAAAGGTTCTCGCCGAAGCCCTCGACAAGGCGAATGAAAGAATTCTCGACAACAACCGCACGCCGGAACGGAAACTCGGCGGACTGGACAATCGCGGATCCCACTTCTACCTAGCGCTTTACTGGGCAGAAGAACTCGCCGCGCAAAAGGAAGATTCGGAAATCGCAGCGCACTTCGCTCCGGTCGCAAAAGATCTCGAGGAAAATGAGCAGGACATTGTCCAGGCTCTGGCCAAGGCCCAAGGCGTTCCCGCCGATGTCGGAGGCTACTACGCGATGCAACCCGAACTTCTCAAGAAGTGGATGCGGCCCGTCGAAAAATTCAACCGGATTATCGACAGCCTGTAAAATATCTGCATTTCACACAAACAAAACGTCTGTCTTTTCGGCAGGCGTTTTTTGATGAAAGCCGCATGTCCGCAACAAAAAAACTCCCGGAAAAAATCCGAGAGCTTTTCTTTCGTCTATAAAGACTTCGACTACATATCCTTGCCGTAAACCTTTTCGGCATAGGAAACGGTCGCGCCGAGATATTCGCGGTTCATCTTGGCGATATAATCCACGGTGATACCCTTCGGGCAGGCCGCCTGGCATTCGTAAAGGTTCGTGCAGTTGCCAAAACCTTCCTTGTCCATCTGAGCGACCATCGCAAGAACGCGCTTCTTCGCTTCGACCTTGCCTTGCGGCAAGTAGGAGAGGTGGCTGACCTTCGCCGAGACAAAGAGCATCGCGGAGGAGTTCTTGCAAGCGGCAACGCAAGCGCCGCAACCGATACAGGCAGCCGCGTCAAAAGCCCTGTCCGCCTGGTCCTTCGGAACGGGAATCGAAGCCGCTTCCGGAGCAGCTCCCGTGTTCACGCTCACAAATCCGCCGGCCTGGATAATCCGGTCGAACGCGCTGCGGTTCACGACGCAATCCTTGATTACCGGGAAAGCGGAAGCGCGCCACGGTTCGATGACAATCGTATCGCCGTCCTTGAACTTGCGCATGTGGAGCTGGCAAGTGGTCACCGCATGGTCAGGACCGTGCGGCATTCCGTTGATGACCAGGGAGCACATTCCGCAAATTCCTTCGCGGCAGTCGTGGTCAAAGGCAAAGCCTTCCTTTCCCTGCTTCATTTCGCGATCGTTTACGATGTCGAGCATTTCCAGGAAAGACATATCCGGGGAAATGTCATCGATATGAATCGTTTCGAACTGGCCTTTGGTCTTGGCGTCCTTCTGACGCCAAATCTTGAGAGTCAAATGCATATTGTCGCTCATTATTTGTAGCTCCGCGTCACGAGGTGAACATTTTCAAATGTGAGAGGTTCCTTGGAAAGTTCCGGAACCTGTCCTTCGCCCTTGTATTCCCAGGCACCGACATAGCAGAAGTGTTCGTCATCGCGAAGCGCTTCGCCTTCGGCGGTCTGGTGTTCCTCGCGGAAATGGCCTCCGCAGGATTCCTCGCGATGCAAGGCGTCGCGGGCGAGAAGTTCCGCAAATTCCAGGAAGTCCGCCACATGGTTCGCATTTTCGAGGTTCTGGTTGAAGTCGCCTTCTACGCCGAGAACGTTTGCGTTTTCCCAGAATTCCGCGCGGATTTCCGGAATGCGCTTGAGAGCGGTTTCGAGACCTTCCTTGTTGCGGCCCATGCCGACATATTCCCACATCACATGGCCCAGTTCGCGATGGATTTCGGAAACGTTCTTCTTGCCATGGATGTTCAGAATCTTGTTCAGGCGTTCCATGATCTGCGATTCCGCTTCCTTGAACGCCGGGTCGGAGGCACTGACCTTTTCAAGCTTCGTGCCCGCAAAGTACCCGCCGATGGTGTAAGGAATGACGAAATAGCCGTCGGAAAGTCCCTGCATCAGAGCCGAAGCCCCAAGACGGTTCGCTCCGTGGTCGGAGAAGTTCGCCTCGCCGAGCACAAAGCAGCCGGGAATCGTACTCATCAGGTTGTAATCGACCCAAAGACCGCCCATCGTGTAATGGGACGCCGGATAGATTCGCATCGGGACCTTGTACGGATCCTCGTCCGTGATTTTCTCATACATCTGGAAAAGGTTGCCGTATTTGGCGGAAACGCCAGCGACACCCATCCGCTTGATGGCATCGGCAAAGTCCAGATAGACGGCGCGCTTTGTCGCACCGACACCCATACCCTGGTCGCAGACCATCTTCGCATTGCGGCTCGCCACGTCACGCGGAACGAGGTTTCCGAACGACGGATAGCGCTCTTCGAGATAATAGTAACGTTCGCTTTCCGGGATTTCGTTCGCCGGACGCGTATCGCCGACCTTTTTCGGGACCCAGATACGTCCGTCGTTGCGGAGCGATTCGCTCATGAGGGTGAGCTTCGACTGGTGATCGCCCGTGACCGGAATGCAGGTCGGGTGAATCTGCGTGTAGCAGGGATTCGCAAAGAGAGCGCCTTTCTTGTAAGCCTGCCATGCCGGACTCACGTTGCAGCCCTTCGCGTTCGTCGAAAGGTAGAAGACGTTGCCATAACCGCCTGTCGCAAGGCAAACCGCATCCGCTTCGTAGCTTTCAAGCGCACCGGTGATCAGGTTGCGGACCACGATGCCGCGAGCCTTTCCGTCGATGACGACCAGGTCCTGCATATCGCGCCGCGGGAAAATCTTGACAGTTCCCTTCGCCACCTGACGCATCAAGGCCTGGTAAGCGCCGAGCAAGAGCTGCTGACCGGTCTGTCCACGAGCGTAGAACGTACGCGAAACCTGCGTTCCGCCAAACGAACGGTTCGCGAGAAGTCCGCCGTAGTCGCGTCCGAACGGAACGCCCTGGGCGACGCACTGGTCGATGATGCAGTTGGAGTTTTCCGCCAGACGGTGGACGTTCGCTTCGCGAGCGCGGAAGTCGCCGCCCTTGACCGTGTCGTAGAAGAGGCGGTAGATGGAGTCGCCGTCATTCGTGTAATTCTTGGCTGCGTTGATACCGCCCTGTGCCGCGATCGAGTGGGCGCGACGCGGAGAATCTTGGTAGCAGAACGCTTGGACATTGTAGCCGAGCTCACCGAGAGAAGCGGCAGCGCTCGCTCCGGCAAGACCCGTTCCCACGACGATAACCTTGAACTTGCGCTTGTTCGTCGGGTTTACGAGCTTCAGTTCGAACTTGTGGCGCGTCCACTTTTCGGAGATGTTTCCACCAGGAATGTGTGCATCCAGTTGCATATTAGCGATCTCCTTCTACGATGTAGGAAACTTGAATTTCATCTGCGGAAACGGCAAAGGAAATTTTCTTTGCCTTGGCGGCTTCTTCCTCGGCCTGTTTCTTCTGCTCTAGAAGCTGCTGCTTCTGGTGCGAAACATTCCGGAGCGCTTCCGTCCCGTCCTGATGGGCGATGTAGCAGCTGAAGCCCGCTTCGAAGGCGAAGCCCAGAGCGACAATGACGCTATAGACAACTCCGACAAACTCGATAATCGGCGTCCACTTCTGGTGGGCAATTCCGAGGGTCTGGAAAGCGGAAGCGATGGCGTGGAACAGATG
>CAVKXR010000116.1:0-7211 GCA_963660275.1 Oscillospiraceae bacterium | reverse complement strand
GACCTTGGCCTTTCGCAACTCGGAAAGGTCCCCCTACCTTGCCCCTCGCCGGGTGTAGGCGCATCCCGCTTATCGTGTTCCATGTCCCATTTCAACTGCCATCCACTGATTTCTGTTTCCTGAGTCCTAAATCCTATCAACTAATAACTATCAACTAATCCCTTCTGATTCCTGCATCCTGTTTCCTGATTTCTGACAGTTTCAGCATCCCTTTTATAATTTTGTCCTATGATTCCGTTCGTCAATCTCGGTGCGCAATACGCCGCCTATCAAGAAGAAATCGATGCTGCAATCGCTTCCGTTCTCCAGAGCGGAAATCCAATCGGCGGCAAGATCATTAAAGAGTTTGAAAACGCTTTTGCCGAGGATTTGAACGTTCGCTTTGCCCTTTCCTGCGCAAGTGGAACAAGCGCGCTAATCCTTTCGCTCGCAGCCCTTGGACTAGAACGCGGTGACGAGGTAATCGTTCCGGATTACACGTTCGTTGCGACAGCGGAAGCGGTCGTCTTAGCCGGAGGCGTTCCGCGCTTTGCCGATGTCGGAGAAGATTTTTTGATTTCGCCGTCTTCCGTCGAAGAGAGGATTTCAGAAAGAACCGTCGGCATTATCGCGGTCGATCTCTTCGGGCAGTGCGCAGGTTACAAGGAATTGGAAAAAATCGCGCAGAAGCACGGGCTGTGGATTCTCGAAGATGCCGCGCAGAGTATCGGGGCGTTTCAAGGCGGCAAGGCGGCGGGTTCCTTCGGAGCGGTCGCTGCGACGAGCTTTTACCCGACGAAACCTTTTGGCGCCTGCGGTGACGGCGGTGCGGTACTGACAAGCGACGAAGACATTTTCCGAAAGGCTAAAAGTTTTGCGGCTCACGGAAAGGACGCTAGCGGAATTTACGCATCCATCGGAACGAACAGCCGTCTCGACGCTATCCAGGCGGCGATTCTCCTCGTCAAGCGCAGACATTTCAAAGCGGAACTTTCCCGGCGAAAACGGAACGCAAAAATTTACGATGCAATTTTTTCCGCCATGCCGGGCTTTCAAGTTCCGAGAACAAACGCCGGAAACACGAGCGTCTTTGCGCAATACGCCGTCCGATGCAAGAATCGGGATGAGACAATCGAGAAACTTTCCCGCTGCGAAATCCCCACGCGCATCTACTACGAACGACCGCTCTCCGCAGAGCCTTGCTTTGCAAAGTTTCCAACGACAAAAAAGGATGCGGATAAAAACATCCAGGCGTCCGCCCTTTCCCGGGAAACGTTCTGCCTTCCGATTTGCGCTTTCACCGACATCGAAGAAATCGCTTCGAGAATCAAAACCGTCTTGTCAGCATGAATCCGCCGGACGCGTTGAAAAAAACATCATCAAGCATCCCGTCGTTTGAAGAAAGCTGGAGCGCATTCACAAAAAACGGAAAATGGATTGACCATTTTTCGCTGTGGTAGCCGACAGCGAATTTCGGAAAGACCTGAGAAAAAAGCATCCACTGGTTCCGCGTGACGTTTTTCCCGAAAGAAGCCGCGGCGACGCCTAGCAGATTGAAGAACCATCCGTTTTGCCACACCCAAGTATAAGAATATCCGACGCTCGGTCCCAGATGGATAAACTGCTGGTATTTCGTGTATTGCGGAAGGAGCGAATCCAGCGAGACGATTCCGTGGTAATAGACGCCCACGCCCCAGATAAAGCTGCCGTTCGATTTTTTCTGCCGACGGTCAAGCGAATACGCCGCCCGGAGCGAATGTTCCCGGTTCCAGAGATAGTCGATGTCGTAGCCCGCGGAAACGGTCAGGAGCTTCGCCTTCCGAAATTCATCCGCCTCGGAATCCTTCCAATAAAAACCGTTGTTCACTTTCAGGAAAAGATTCCAGAAAAAACGGTCACCGAAATAATTGAGCTGCCAATCGGTCGCCTGCGTTTTCGGCTTCTTGGAATCCGCACCGAACGAAACCGTGAACAGGGTACTCCACGTCCAGTCACCGTAGCCTCCGCCAAGCCCGAGATCGATTGGCCGATTGGTTGCAAGGTTCTTGTCTTCCGTGCTCTCCCCGGAAAACGATGCGTAATTGTACCGGGCGATCAGCTGGATGGAAAACCTGTCGGGAAAGGAAACGACGGTAGAATCCCCTGCTGTTTCCTCGGCAAGAGCCATCCCTAAAAAGAAAAGTACGAAAGCAAAAAAAATTTTCATCCAAACTCCCGCACAAGAACGAGAAAGGCTCCCGTCGAAAAGAAAGGTTTTTCGGCAAATGCCTGCGCGAGAGTTTCCATATTTTCTTCCGAATACTCCAGCTGCCTAGAGAGCAGCTTCAACGCATCGATCTTTGGCGACGTCCCGGTATTTTCGAAAGCAAGATGCCTCCCGAACTTCCGAAGGATGAGCCAGAAAAGCACGGCGAACTTGGCTTTTGAAAGCATGTCGCCGTCGTAGAGCGACTTTCCCAGATAACGAAAAATTTCATACGCGACGATTCGTTCCCCGTCCGCTTCCGAAAAAAGATTGTACGCTTTGGCTGTCTTTTCGTTCCGGGCGCGGACAAGAACCTGATTCCACGTTTCCCCGAGGCTTTCAAGGCCCGAGAGAAAGTCCCAGATTTCACCCCAAATTTTTTCCGCCGAAAGCTCGGAAAGAGAAACAGTTTCTCCTTGGGCGGTCGCCACGAGACAGAGCATTTCGGAAATTCGCGCCGAAAGGGAAACGCTCCGGTCCGAAAGCCGGGAAAGGATTTCCACCCGGAATTCGAACATGGCATCGCGGAGGCTTCGCGATTCGTCGTCCAAGGTTTCCGGTTTTTCGCCGTCAAAAAATTCCACGAGGCGGAGCGGTTCGCTCGAAGCGAGGAGAAGTCGCGCCGATTCTTCGCAACAGAGTCCAAGCCCCTGTTCCTTTACGTCGCCAAAAACTTCCACAAAGCGCGGATGTTCCCGGCAAATATCCGACAGGAATTTCTCGCCCAGGTTCCGGTAGATTTCGCACAAATTATTTTCATCGAGGAAGGGACAGCGTTCCGAAGCGTCGAGGACAAAATGCCCGTCCGAAATGGAGCGGCAAATCCTTTCGCCAAAAGGCCCTGGCACAGAAGCGTATCGCTCGGCGGTTTTCAAATCCACATCGACTTCCCAGCCCGCGCAACACGTATCGCGGCACGCTCCGGCAAGGCAGCGGAATCTTTGGTAGAAATCGGGAACGACGACTTTCATCGGTGCATCCTTTCCAGGAAGCGCAAGGTTCGAATGTTTTTCGGCAGGACTTCGCGGTGCCACTTGATCCACTGTTCGTAATAGATGTAGCGGCGTTCCCGGTTGCGAAAAACCTTGCCGTGGACAACGCGGCGACCGTTTACGGATTCCGGCGGAACGGCGATATGCAGGCATTCATGATAGACTACTCCAGCGACAGCGAAAAACGGGCAGTTTTCAAAATCGTATCCGCGACTGATGCTTATCAGGTTTACCATTTCTCCCGTAAGCGGATCCTTGCGGACCGTGTGAAAGCTCAAACCACCAACGCGATTGCTCCATGTGATGCGCGCTTTCAGCTCGCCGCCGAAATACGTTTCGTTCACAGCGGCAAAGACGCTCGTCAGGTCGTGAAATTTTCCGACGGGGCGAATCGGAGGGAACCTTGTATTCCTTGTCACCTGCGGAAGTCCCGCATCCGCGAGAATCTGGTCGGTAGCCTTCCATATCCGGGAAAGCAGTTCCTTGGCGCGAGCCTTGTTCCCCGCCGTCTTGCGTTTGAAAGAAATGCGAACCCACTCAGCGGCGAGTTCCCGGACGGGAAAAAATTCCCGCGACTTCATATACGACGGAAGAATCAGCTCGTAGCTGTTCTCGAAAATTTTCTTCCGCGCGCGAAAGCTTTTCTTGAGGCGGTCCGCATAGAGGAATACGACGGTCCCGTCCGAAGAAAGGAGGTTCTCCGCCGAATACTCCAGATGCGACCGCGTTTTCGCCGTTCCGAAAAGATCCGTCTGCAGAGGTTCCGCCGTCATCCGTTTTCGTGTCCTGCAAACATTTTCGCCCGGGATTCCGCCTGCACAAAGTCAGATTCCAGGACATTCATGGCGAGGATTCCTTCGTAGAGACTTTCCGGGAGGGATAGGTCCGCGTAATGCGCCGAAATATCCGCGATGAGTTCTTCGAGTTCGTCGGGAAGATAGACGATAAAGCTCCGGTTCCTGTCGGAGAGAAGATGTTCCGGCACGCAAAACTTCCCCGGCGTTTCGCTGAAATACATCCGGCACGTCACCGGGCGAAACGCATAGACGCCGCAACTTCCCGAAGACAAAATGAACGGGCAAGCGATTCCCTTTCCAAAATAGCGGACAAGAGCCGAATCGTCCGGATCGGGACTTCCATCGGATTCGGCCATCCGAAAAAGCTCGCGATACGCCTTGCTCCGGGCGTGGCACTTTTCGAGAATCGAAAGAAGGTCCGGAGAGTTTCGGATTTCCGAATAGAAGAGTGCGAGTTCGAACGGTTCGACGGACATCGGAAAGTGATGGCAGCAATTGCCGCAGCCCGCCTTGCAGGAAATCCCGGACGCGTGCTGCGGAAGGGTCGCCGAGAGATAGCGCATGAAGGCTTCCTCGTAGGCCTTCGCAAAGCGGACAATCGCAGGAAGCTCCGAAGCGAAGTTTTCTTCCGTGATGGCAACGTCTCGCGCGGAGGCTTTTGCGACAGAACAGAGCCTTTCCCGTTCAGAGAGTAAGAGGGAACGCATCAGAAGCACTGCATGCCGGTAAGATTTTGTCGGAAAGTATTCCAAAGTTGACTTCCTCTTTTTCAAATATATGAAGTGTATTTCCGGTTCGCCGTTCCCTTTTTAAAACAGGAATCTATTTTTTACTCTGTCCCTGTCCGCTTTTTCCGGGAGTTTTCCCATGAAATTTCTTTTCTCCTTTGTCTCTGCCATGTTGCTAGCCCTTTTCGTCGGATGCAACCTTTTCGATCCGTCGGAAAACGTCTCCGTCAAATCGAGCGACACGGACATGCTCATCATCGAAGGGCAGGCGCGCTTTCGGGACGAGGATTATGAAAAGGCCGCCGAGTATTTTTCGTCTGCCATCCGAAACGATTCCGCCAAGTCCGAAGCGTGGTTCGGGCTTTCCAAGGCGAACCTCTACCGAAACGGAGGCGATCCGTTCGAGCTGCTCCAGCTTCTAGACAGCGACGCGTCCATTCCGCTGATGGACCTCGATTCCGCCGAAGTCGATCGCCATTACAAATCCATCTACAGCGCCCTCGTTCCGCTCCGAGAACTTGTCCGGCGAGACACGCTCACAGGAAACAATCCCGCGCTAAAGCTTTCGGACAGGAACGTCTCCTACTCCAACTTTTCGGCGAGCTACGCCATCCTCGAATTCGCCTACACGATTCTCCGGTTCAGAAAGGGTTCAAATTCCGACGTGGAACTTTCCCTCCGCGATGACGGTTCCGTGGAAATCGACGCGAGCGAACTTTACGACAAGGCTCTCACCGACCCGCTCCTCGCTTCCCGGTTCAATGCGGACATGGACACGCTCGGAGACGACCTGAAGCGTCTTGTCCAAGACATCCTCCCCGAACTTTCCGACATTCTCGACGATTCGACATTTTTCGATTCCACGGCAAGCACGGTCGAATACTCGATCCTCTTTTACAGGCTAGGCGACGGCATCGACAACGATGGCGACGGATGCATCGACGAAGAAATTTTGGACGGTATCGACAACGACGGTGACGGATTAATCGACGAGGATCTGCGGCTCGTTCCGCTAATTAAGGATTCCGATGCACGGGTCTCGTTCATCGGCGTGGGAAACGACAGCCTCGACCACGACCGGAACGGCGAAAAGGAAGAAGCCGCCGAGAGGACGCTCTTGAAAAACGGGAGGCTGCTCTTCGCCAAGGATTTTGAAAAAATTTCCGCAAGCGATTCCGCATCGCTCGAAATCCGCAAGGCGATAGCCCTGGACACGGATTCGACAAATATCCGCTACCCGCTCGAAGCGCGCAAGGCTCTCGTCGGAAGATGCTGGAACAACTATTCGGAAGAAGACTTTAAAGCCTGGTTCAGGAACCGGTAGGGAGCGCCATGAAAATTTTTGCAAGCCTTCTCCTGTTGGGAATTTTCACGGTGAGCTTCGCCGCCCAAGGCCCGCGCCACAAGTCCCTACGCGCCTACGCCATGGGAAACGCCCACGTCGCCATCGCGGACGACAAGGAAGCGATTTATTACAACTATGCGGGGCTGAACCAGATGGGAAAACTGGGAAACTTCAAAAAGTTCCCCGAACTGGGCTACTATCCCGGAAATTCAATCGACATGAGGCTAAACGTCGGCGGAGCGGGACCGTTCAACGAAGCCCGCAAGGTTTACGATTTTTCCGAGGACCTGCAGGACCTCTACAGCAGCGCGAAAAAAGCCTCCAAGGGAAAGGACGTCACCGCCGAGCGGGCGTTTGCCGATTCGCTAGCGGCACATCCCGAACTTACCCGGAAGCTGAACCAGTTCGACCATCTCCTCTTTACGCTCATCGCCAAGGCGGACGCGGAATTAGCCTTTCACAATTTCGGCGGAGCCATCTGGGTCGATGGGACGACTTCCCCGTATATCGACAACGGAATCATCATCCCGTTCTTCGGAATCGACACGTTTTACGTCGATGCGGTCGCCCAGTTCGGCGGAGCCTACGGCATCACGGAAAACCTCGCCATCGGAGCGGGCTTCAAGATGGCGAAGCGCGAGACGATGAAAATCTTCCGCATCGACGTTTCGAGTTTCGAAAGCATCGGGGACACGCTCGAAGACCGCGTAGATAAAGTCTATTCCGATTTTACGTCGTGGAGCGATCTGGGATTCGGCATGGATCTAGGGGTTCTCTACCGCGCCGGGAGAGAGTTTCGCCTGGGAGCCTCGTGCAACAACATCTTCTTCAACGAGCTCGGCGGGGAACGCATCGTCCCGAACCTCACGTTCGGCATGGCCTACAGCCCGCGCCTCTTCAACCGCAACACGGCCTTTTCCCGCAAGGTGAACTTCGCGCTCGACTTCGAAAACGCCCTTTCGACAGCGCACAACTACAAGACGCTCAGCCATCTGAACTTCGGCATGGAAGTGGAGCAGGTTCTCCTCGCATTCCCGGGCTACAACGACAACCTGCGGCTTTTGAAGCTCCGCCTTTCCGGAGGCTTCCACGGAGGCTATCCGTCGGCGGAAACCGCCATCGAAA
>CAVKXR010000115.1:0-7254 GCA_963660275.1 Oscillospiraceae bacterium | reverse complement strand
GCTCTGGATAGCCCTTGCCGATCAGGATACGACGCCTGTTTCGCTCGATGCGGTGACGCAGACGGGAAAGGCTTCGCTCTCGGCGAAATTTTCAAGGAACCTTTTGCTCGACAGCGCCTTTTTATCCAAGGAAAACTGCGCACTTTTTTCTCCCGATTCCGAGCGGATCGCTCCGAGCTGGATTTACCGTTCGCCCAAAAGCGACGAAGTGGAATTTTATTTCGATTCTCTGGCGAACCGCGATTCGTCCTATACTTTTGCATGCAAGGTCGGGCGGGATTCTTTGGGGCGGCATCTCTCCGAAAAGCTTTCGACGCTTTCGCTCGACTGGAAGGAAATGAAAGGCGACACGCTTTTACCTGCGAAGGTTTCGACCGTTCCAGCAAGCGGAGCGAAGAACGTATTTCCGAAGGATTCCGTCGAAGTCGTCTATGACAAGCCCGTGGCGGATTCTTTATTGGATTCGCTCCGAGGTCGGCTGATATTTGTCCAGAACAAGGACACGCTTCCCGTGAAAATTTTGCGAAAGGATCCGGTGCGGTTCCTCGTGTTCGGCGACGAAAAGTTCCAGACGGATGCGAAGGTGGAACTGCTGGAACGCTATGCGGATTCGACGCTTTCTTCCCCGGATTCCGCAACGGGAAAACGCGATACGATCGTGACGCAGAAGACGCGGACTTGGGCGAAGTTCGAAACGGTTCCGAAGCTTCAACTGGCGAGCCTTTCGGGAAAGATTCCTGGCGCATCCAGGGATACGCGAGTGCGCATTCGCAAGGTCGATTCCGAAACATTCGTGACGGCGAACTGTACGCTCGACGGAAATTTTCAGATGGAAGACTTGCTTGAAGGAAAATACCTGATGGAATATTTTCGGACGAAGGATTCCTCGGACACTCCATACGCCGGGAATCTTTTTGAATTTGACCATGGAATGCCGTGGCGCGCCTTGGCGGATACGCTTGTCATCGAACGTGGCGCAAATACTTTGTACGCAATCGAATCCCGCTTGCCGAAATTGCCGGCAGGCAAGAAATAGAGGAACCAGATGAAACCGAACGTATATATCGCACTGGATTTGGAGACGACCGGGCTTGATTTTGAACACGACGAAATCATCGAAGTCGCCCTGGAACGTTTTGAAAATGGCGAACCGGTAGAAAGTAAGGATTTTTTGATTAAGCCTGCGCAGCACTTGCGCCCGTTTATCGCTTCGCTTACCGGAATTTCCGATTCGGATTTGGCGGATATGCCGGACTTCGCGAGTGTTGCCGGAGACATCCGAAAATTTTTGGGCGATTATCCAATAGTCGCGCACAATGCGCTGTTCGATACGAAATTTTTGAGAAATTCCTTTGCCAAGGTGGGAATATCCATCGATTCGAATCCTGTTTTCGATACACTCGTTCTTTCGCGGATCGCTTTTCGGACAGTTCCGAACCATAAGCTGGAAACACTCGTTTCCTATCTGGACATTCCGCGTGAACGCGCGCACCGGGCGCTTCCTGACGCAGACGCTTGTGGAAAACTGTTCTGGAAAGCGCTTCAGGAAATCGATGCTTTCGATCCGTTTGTGAAGCATCATCTCTATCGGCTTTCGCTTGGAACGGTCTGGGAAAAAATTTTCGAGGATTGCCTTCCGTCGCACGAAAAGCTTTCTCCGCTTGACCCGGAAGATATTTCGTCGCCAGCCCAAAATCCGGGAGAGCATTTGCTTCGCGTGAAGGAATTCTTTACGGAAAACGGAAAGCTTTCGGAAACGGTTCCGAATTACAAGCCCCGCGAATCCCAGACGAACTATGCGGAAGTCGTGGAACGCAATATGTATAAGGGCGGAATCTCGATTCTCGAAGCGGGAACCGGGATGGGAAAGACGCTCGCTTATCTGATTCCGGCGGCTCTCAAGGCGGCTTCCGGGGAACGGGTCGTTATTAGCACGGCAACCCGCACGCTTGAAGAACAGCTCAGCCGGCACGATTTTCCGATGATCGCTCCGCTTTTTGGAAAAAAGGTTTCGCCGCTCGTGATGAAAGGACGCGGCAATTACATCTGCCTCCGAAAGTTCGAAGAGCATCTCAACTCTCCCGATGTGTTGCTCGCTCCCGACGAGCGCGAATCGTTCATGACGCTGATTCCCTGGATTGAACAGACGCGGACAGGCGACGGCAGCGAAAATACGGGATTTAACCTTTCGCGGAACCGCCTGCTGTGGAACAAGTTTTCGAGCGACGCTTCGACATGTCTCGGCGAGAAATGTCCCTATTACGGCAAGTGCTTCGGATTAAACGTGCGCCGGCAGGCGGCGAAGGCGAATCTTCTCTTTATCAACCATTCGCTGTTCCTTTCGGATCTTGCGCTCGATTTTGCGCTGCTTCCCGCTTACGACCACATCGTTTTTGACGAAGCGCATCGCCTGCCTTCGATGAGCCATGCAAGCTTCGGCAAGATGGTCCGCTTTTTCCGCTTGAGAAACATCACGAAGATTTTGGTGCATCCGAAGGAACAGGACAAGGGGCTTGTCGCGGAACTCGAAGCGCAGCTGAGAAAGTTGAACGCGGATGTTTCGCTTCTCGAATCCTGCGAGCGTTTGCGGGTCGCGGCGACGGAATGCGAAAAGTCGCTGCACCGTTTCTTCCTCAAGCTCGGCAAGAAAGTTTTCAAGCGCAAGACGGACGGTTTCCGTTTTTCAAATGGAATCTTTGCCGAATACGATACGGATCCGAAGCCTGTTCTGGAAGCGTGCCGTTCGGTCAAGGCCATTTCGGAGAGCCTCTGCGAGAGCTTGCGGAATACGCCGGAGCTTTCGCTGGTCGCTCGGAACCTCGAAGGCGCGGCGATGGAAATCGGACGCTTTGCCGAAGATTTCGGGTTTATCGTTTTAGCGGGAAAGGACGACTGGGTGTTTTACATGGAAGAACCCGGGAACCCGCATACCGCAATTCTCCGGGCGATTCCGCTTTATCCGGGAAAGCCTTGGACCGAAAAATTCTATCCGTGGATTAAAAGTGCGACGTTTACCTCGGCGACGCTTTCCGTACAAGGTTCGTTCGAGTATTTTGAACGTCGCATGGGAATGCTCGCTCCGACGCTTTCAAAGTCCAAGCAGCCGTTTGTCCGTACCTATCCTTCCGACTTCGACGTGAACAAGAACCGCCGAATCATCATCGCGGATTTCTTGCCGAAGCCGAACGTTCCCGAATACCAGAAAGCCTTGGAAGATGTCCTTTCGGAAATACTCCCCGAAAACAGGAAAAATGCGCTCGTCCTCTTTACAAGCCTCCTCAGCATGACGAAAGTGCACGATGCGATTGCGCCGAGATTCGCCGCAAAGGACAAGCTTCTTCTGTGCCAGCAGATCGATGGCGGTATGGACAGCCTCGTGGAAATGTTCCGGAAAAAACGCGAAGCGTGCCTTCTCGGATGCCAGATTTTCTGGGAGGGAATCGACCTTCCGGAAAATGCGCTTGAGCTTTTGGTCATCCCGAAGCTTCCGTTCCCCAATCCGTCGAATCCTTTGATCGCGAGCCTTTCGGAAAAGATGAAGGCAAAGGGCGAAAATGCGTTCCGGAACCTCTACATTCCCGAAGCGGTGCTGGAACTTCGCCAGGGTCTCGGTCGCCTGATTCGAAGCGAATCCGATTCCGGCGTTGCGCTCTTCTTCGACAACCGTCTTGTCGGCGAGGCTTACGGAAAGAGCTTTACGAAGCTTTGGAACGGCAAGCATGAAGTGGCGCACAGCCTCGAAGAACTGAAGTCCCTGCTCGGTCTTTAGAGCGTTAAAATTTCTATCTTTGGCCTCTGTTTGTTGGAGATTTTATGCTCGCTGTCAAGGATTTTTTAGATAACATGGCCAAGCCTCAGCTCAAGGAATTGCACGCCAAGGCGTTCGGTTCCGGGGGGCTGTTGAATAATGCGAAAATTTTTTCGGAGACGCTCGAATTCTTTGCCGATTCCGCGCGCTTTGAAAAGTTTTACGCTTCACTTGAACCGTGGAAGCGCCTCTGCCTTTTTTTGATTTATCACAGCGAAAGCCGCGGACTTGAAATCAACGAGTTGCGTCTCGCGGCGCCGGCGAACAAGCGGGACGAAGTCGAACCGTTCCTTCTCGAATCCGCCAAGGGACTTTATCTGTGGCGTTCCAAGACGGAGAAAGGTTCCTATGTCTATTTCGGCTTTGACGATTTTCTGAAAAATGTCCTTCTTGCGACAGAAGAACGCGCCCCGGACGAAAAGATGCGTTTCTTCAGCTACGAGGATATGCTGGTCTGGCATCTCTGCTTGGTGCTTTCCTTTGTGCGCCTTGGAAAGATGAAGATGAACGGAGCCGGAAATTTGCACCGCCGGTCGATACAGTTTTGCGAAGAAGCGTTCCGCTATTCCAAGACGCTTTCCGTTGAAGCCACCCGAGAAGAAATCATCCTCTTGATGGAATTCTTGTCGGCAAATGGTTGGATTGAACAGCGCGGTATGGATTTGATCGTGACGGATGCTGCGCTGGATTTTTTAAAGCACAACGGTTTTCGGCTCAAGAACGAAATTCTCGAATGGTGGATCAAGCGCCGCTTTCACGGTTCGGATAGTTTTTTCAAGCATGTCCTGTTTTCCATCCGGCGAAACATTTCCGCAATTCACGCGGAGCGGATTCTCTGGACATTGGATCCGACATTCCGCTTGCCTTCCGCAGACGATATTCTCTGGTCCGCTCTCCCCAAGCCGCTTGCCGAACTTTGGCTTTTGGGAATGCTCGAATTTTCTGTCCAGTCGGGAAAGATTGCCGCGGTTCGCCTTTCGGCCTGGGCGCATGAATGGCTTTCGTCCGGTGCGACGCCGATGCTCGGGGCGCAAATTTCGACTCTTCCGAATTTTGAAATGGTCATTTCGGTGAAAAGCGCTCCGCGTGTCCTGTTCATGTCGGCGTGCCTTGCGGATGTGCAGAACGATGAACCGTATCTCCGTTTCGCCATATCCCGGGATTCTTTCCTAAATGGACTGAAGACGGGATTTTCCAAGGATTCCGTCGAAAGTTTCGAAGGCTGGATCAGCGCACCCGCCAATGTACTCGAAGCGATGCGCGAATGGGAAGCCTGCTATTACGATTCCGCGTTCAGCACGGTCCGCATCCTGAAAATCGATCGGGCGGAAATCCGCGAAGCGCTGGAACAGTTTGCGCAATTTATGGAAATGGTCGAAGAGGCGATTCCCGGCTACGGCTTTATCGTCAAACCGGAATTCGAACCGAAGATCCGCGAACTACTCAAGCATTACGGCTTAGAGCCTGCGCTCCCTTCGAACAAGGTTCCGGTGGAACCGTTCCACAATACGGACTGGAACAAGGCTTTTTGGCTACGCTGGACGCAGGAAGGCGAACCCGATTCCCTGTTCAAGCCGGAAATCGACGGAACGTCCGTTTCGGCGGCTCTCGAAACGACCAAGTATGGCGGGGATTTCCAGAAGTTTGCCATGGTCGATCTGTTCAAGGTCTTGCGCTATGCGCGTTCTACGGGCGGTTCCTTGGAAGCAAAAATTTCCAAGAAGGAAATCAAGAATGTGAAGTTGCCGAAACTTCCCGACGAAATCCGTTTTAAAGTCGAAGCGTTGCATTTTTCCAAGGTTCCCTTTGTCGCGAAAATCGTCCTCGAACCAAGCGGAAAGGCTTTGGAATTGCCGCTCGAATCGATTGCGGAACTTCGGATGGCGCGCACTTAATCGACGGAGCCTTTCATGAGTTTTGTCCATCTCCAGCTGCATTCGGAATTTTCAATTCTCCAGGCTTCTGCCCGGCTTGACGATATTTTTGCGGCTGCGGCTGCGGACAATGCGCCTGCGGTTGCTCTGACCGATCATGGGACGATGTTCGGAATCCTGGAGTTCCAGGAACGCGGAAAGGCTCTGAACAAGAAGCGCAAGGAAAAGGGGCTTGCTCCGATAAGGACAGTCCTGGGATGCCACATCTACGTGGAAACTCCCGGCTGCAACCCGAGGGATACGCAGAGCTATGAACGCTTGACGCTTCTTGTCGAGAACGAGACGGGCTATTACAATCTCCTCCGCATCGTGAGTTACCGCTACGAGGATTCGGTTCGCTGGTCGGAAACGCCGTCGGTACCGCTTTCGGTGGTGGAAGCGCACCGGGATGGACTCATCGCGATTGCCGGGGACTATTTCAGCCGCTACGGTTCAAATGCCGTGGCGGGGCGGGAGGTGCAGGCCCGGGCGTATATCGAATCGCTGGATAAAATTTTTGACCATGACCATCTGTATCTTTCGATTTGCGACAACGGAATCGCTCTCCAGAAGACGCTGAACCTGTTTACGGTTTCGCTTGCGAAAGAGCTTTCGCGCGAACTGGTCGCGGTCGGGGATGTCCATTACATTAAAAGGGAAGATGCCGATGCGCATAAGGCGCTGCGCTGTATCGCCCTGGTCGAAAAGTTCAAGGAATTTACCGACAACCGTTTTCCGACGGACCAGTTTTATTTTCGCACCGAAGCGGAAATGCGTTCCCTGTTTGCGGATTTTCCGGAAGCGATTGACAATACGGAGAAGATCGCTGCGCGTTGCCATTTCGAGGTGAAGACGGGAATCGGCGACGACTTTTGGCCGCGTTACCAGATTCCGAAAGAGTTCCTAGAGTCCGAGGAATACCGGGAAATTTACCGGGTGATGGACGATGAATTTGCCAAGGAATATCCCGGTGCGTTTGAAAAGGCCGCGAAGGAATATCTGAAAAAGCACGAGGACAAGACGGTCGAAACCTTTACCGCCGAAGACAGGGAAGCGGTAGAAAAAATCATGGAGCATGACAAGCTCTGCCGGAAAGGTGGCGATGCCGACGCCTACCTGATACATCTTTGTCGGGAACGTCTTGAAAGGCGCTATCCTGACGAGAAACTCCAGTATCCGCAGCACGGGACGGAGGTGAGCGACCGCATCTATAAAGAGCTGAACTGTATCCGCAACATGAACGTTGCCGGCTACCTGCTCATCGTGTGGGATTTCATCAACTGGTCCAGGGAACATGGAATTCCCGTGGGACCGGGCCGCGGATCCGCTGCGGGCTCCATCGTGACCTACATCATCGGCATCACGAACATCGACCCGCTCAAGTTCGGGCTTCTCTTTGAACGTTTCCTCAACCCGGAACGCGTTTCCATGCCGGATATCGATACGGACATTGCGGACAGGGACCGTGGGCGTGTCATCGACTACGTGACGGAAAAATACGGCGCGGATTGCGTCGGCCAGATTATCACGTAT
>CAVKXR010000114.1:0-7263 GCA_963660275.1 Oscillospiraceae bacterium | reverse complement strand
GTATATATGTCCGGACATTCCAAATGGGCAACCACCAAACGCAAGAAAGCGAAAACCGATGTCGCCCGCGCAAAGGCCTGGAATAAATTCATCAAGGAAATCTCCATCGCCGCAAAGCTCGGCGGCGGCAACCCGGATGCGAACCCGCGTCTCCGCGCGGCCATTCTCAAGGCCAAGAGCCAGAGCCTTCCGGCAAAGAACATCGAGTCCGCCATCGCGAAAGGAACCGGCGAAGGCAAGGACGTCATCATGGAAGAACCGATTTACGAAGGACGCGGTCCGGGCGGAGTCGCCATATTCGTAAAGTGCATGACGGACAACAAGACGCGCACCGTTTCCAATATCCGCAACATCTTCAACAAGAACGGCGGAAGCCTCGGCGAAGCGGGATCCGTCGCCTGGGCGTTTACCCACAAGGGCGTTATCGACGTTGACGCTTCCAAGTACACCGAAGACCAGGTGATGGACGTGGCGCTCGAAGCCGGAGCGGACGACATGGCGACAGAAGACGGCGTCCATGAAATTTCCACATCGCCTGAATCCTTCGACGCTGTTACCAAGGCGCTCGAAGCGGCGGGCATCGAAATGCTCAGCGCGGAAATTTCCTACGTTCCAAACGACCCGGTGAAACTCGAACACGCCGACGCTCAGAAACTCCTGAAGCTCCTCGACAAGTTCGAAGACGACGACGATGTCCAAGACGTCTATCACAACGCGGAAATCAGCGAAGAGGACATGGAAGCCGCAGAAGGCTAATTCTCCGCTCAGTGGTAAGCGAAAAGCCTCGCGAATGCGAGGCTTTCTTTTTATTCGTTTTTACGATTTAACCTAAATCATCATCAGGTCGGAATTGGGGCTGTATTCCGACTGGGTCTCCGGCTCCTGGTAGCGGACTTCCGGTGTCTGGACCTGGGTCGCAAAGAAATTCCTGTGCGCTTCCACGATCTTTTCACGGGCGAAGTCGGCGGGCAGCCAGTCCCCGATTTCCACGGACTTGCCTTCCAGCTCCTTGTAATACTGGAAGAAGTTGCGCGTAATCTTGAGAAACATCGGATCGACATCCTGCAGATCCCGAATCGGATGCGGAATGTAGAGCGGAACGCCCAAAACCTTGTAATCTTTCTTTCCGCCGTCCGTCATGTCGAGAACGCCCACGGCGCGGCAGGAAACGACCGTTCCCGTAGCAAGCGGCGCGGAACAATAGACCAGCATATCCAGAGCGTCGCCGTCATCGGCCCGGGTGCTCGGAATCAGCCCGTAGCTGCAAGGGTAACTCATCGACGACAAGAGGCAGCGGTCCAGGCGGAACACATGGTAGCGCTCGTCATATTCATATTTGACATTCGTATCCTTGGGAATTTCGACCACGCAATCCACTTCGTAGGGATATTTCGGTCCTATAGGCAGTTCTAGATAATTGATTGGCATAAACCCAAATATAAATTCAAGTCAGCGAGAACGCCATCTCAAAGACACGTTTTTATCATACAGTCCTACGGAAATCTTCACGCCTCCCCCATCCGGGCTATAGCCTGCTTCGATTCTCAGGCGGTCCAGCGCGGGAATCAGGATATGGATTCCCCCATAGACACTTTCCCGGTAATCCTCCCATCCCGGCATCCGATTGTCCCACAGGAACGAACCTTCGACGCCGGCCACCAGCTGCACACCCCAAAAAAGGTTCGCCCCCAGAACCGAGAACGGGCGCCGTTCCAAAAGCACGAAACGCTCTTCGATATTCCAGATGGCTTCGTGCCGACCGTGAACGCTCGAATCGGGCGAAAAGCCGCGGAGCGTATTCGCACCTCCCTGGTGCAGACGGTCAAAGAACATCTGCGTTCCGGGTCGAAACCTCACGAGCGAAGAAGCCCCCGTAATCCAGCGTCCCCGGGATACATAAAGCCTGTTGTCCCAAAGATATTCCACGAAATTTTCGACGCTCGAATCAAAGACGCCATAGCGCGTCACACGGAATTCCTCGAAAGCACCTCGCCGCGGGTCCGTCTTCGAATCACGGTTTTCGAGGAGCGCTCCCACGCCCAAATCCGGCACGGACCCGAAGCCCTGTACATAGCGGTAAGAAGGAGCCCAGACGAGATAGACGTTCCGCCAAAGCTTCGCGTCAAGTTCCAGGTGGACGAACCAGGATCGGTCATCGAATCCGCGCAAGTCGTCCCACGAATCCGTCCGCAAAAATTCGAAATTCCAGGAAACCGGCAAGTTTCCCAGCCACGGAGAACTTGCGTAGATGGCAAATTCCTTCGAATCGAAAAGAGGATCGACCGATGTGCGGTATTGCGCCTCGATGCGGATATCCTCGCCCAGGACATTCAGGTGGGCAAGCGCCACGCCGAGCATCCAGCCATCCTGGTCGGTCTTCTTCCCTGCAGGCGAAGGAATCCAATGCAAGAGTTCCGTGAAGCGGTATTCCAAATCCAAACCGTCAGCTGTCTCCGAGCAGACAAGGGAAACGTCCGAAAAAATGTCGAGGCTTTCCAGCCGGGACTTTTCGGCGAGGAACTCGCGACCGGAAAACTTTGCCCCCGGCGCATGAAAAAGTTCCCGTTCCACGACCCGCGGATCGGTATCCACCAGCCCCATAAAACGGACGCCCGAAATGCGCTTTCCATCGACGCAGTTCGTCACGGAAGGCGCAGCGGAAAACGCCCCCGCCGCAAAGGCGAAAATCCAGAAAGCGGTCAGTAAGCGAACAGTGCGCATCGATTCAAGGATATAAAAAAGGCTCCCTCTTCCAAGGAAGCCAAACGGGAAATCTCCGAATATCTTATTCTTCGGATTCATCCTTCTTGACCGCGCGACGGGTCTTGCGCTTTGCCGCAGCGATGTTCAGCGTGCCGTTGCCAGCGAAGCGCTTGTTGAACTGGTCGATACGGCCAGCGGTATCCACGCGGTGCTGCTTGCCTGTCCAGAAAGGATGCGTGTCGCTTGTAATTTCCAAGGAAACTACGCCATATTCGACACCATCGATCACTTTCTTTTCGGCTGAGGACTTCGTGGAGCGGGTGATGAATTCTTTACCCGTATTCGCATCAACGAACACGACCGGTTTGTAATCGGGATGAATACCATTTTTCATTTTTGAATCCTGCTGATTAAGCGTTGGTTACGCCAAATTTAGATGATTTTTTCCGTTTTGGCAATTCGCAAATAGTATTTTTTAGGCATGAAGTCGAAAAGAGCCTTTTTGTTTTCCGCCTTGACCGCTGCGAGCCTTTTTTACGGCTGTTCCGAAGCCCCCGACGAAAACCCGCTGGAAGTAAACAGGAAATATACGCTGGAATCGTGGCCGGACGAGAATTACATCGCCGAGCTGGATTCCATTTTAAAAGCGGAACCGCTCAAGCCGGATGCGGAGAAGGAAAAGACCGCTCTCACCATCTATTCGGGAGCGATGCCCACGGTAAAGCTTCCGGGGGAAAAAAAGGCGCAAGTTCAAAAACCAAGCGAAAAGCAGACCGCGAGGACCGGTCAAGAAAAAGCTTCCGCGACGCAAAAAGCCGAACGCTTTGCGGACCGCTTCATGAACGCCCTTTCGGAACTGCAGTCCGACCCGTCCAATACGGCGAAGTACCGGACCGTTTCCGCAAAAGCCGGAGAAAATCTCTTTGCGCTGCTTTCGCGCGCCTACGGTAACGATGCGACAAAACTCCCCAAGTTCTATACGCTCTCCGCGCTGCAGTCCGTCAATCCGAACGTTCGGCTGGAACACCTCGAAGCGGACGACAAAGTCCGCATCCCGGTCCTAGGGCGCTAGCTCAGAGGACGCCTTTCGAACTGGGAACGCCTTTTACGTTCCGCGACGGGGAAACGGCCATCGCGACAGCCCGCGCAAACGCCTTGAATATCGCTTCGAGGCAGTGGTGATTGTCCGCTCCGTAAAAAAGCTCCACGTGCAAATTCATCCGGGCATTTTCGCCGAGGGTCTTGAAAAAATGTTCAAAGAGGCTCGCCGGCATGTTTTCCGCTCCGACAATCGCATCCGGCAAATGGACCCGCCAGACTACTCCAATCCGGTTTGAAAAATCCACGCAGACGCGCGCCAAGGCTTCGTCCATCGGGACAAAGTAAAAGCCGTACCGTTCGATGCCCTTCTTGTCGTCGAGACATTCGGCGAGAGCGTTCCCAAGGCAAATCGCAATATCCTCGACGGAATGGTGCATATCGACCCGCGTATCGCCGAGGCATTTGATCCCGAGCGAAAAGCCTCCGTGCACCTGGAAAAGATCCAGCATATGGTCGAGAAAGCCCGAACCTGTCGAAATACTCCCGCGGGAAGCCTCGTCGAGATTCAGCGAAAGCTCGATTTGCGTTTCGCTCGTATTGCGGATGATTTTCGCTTCGCGCATCGGATTATCTCCTCGTGAACTTGCCGTTCGGCGCTACGCAGAAACGGCTCGCATGGCCCTTGCGGACAGGGACATTCGCCCGCTTGCCGTTGACGAGCATCTGGCCCACGGCATCGGGATTGCCGATGACAAGACAGAGCGTGTCGCCGTAGGAATAGGAAATCCGGGAACGCGCCGACGTGATGTTCCCTTCGCGCAGGACCTTGTTGTCGTTCAGGCTGCGGTAAATCCCGACCCAGGAACTCGCGGAATCGTTGCCGGTAATCGCGACCGACAGCTTGTTTGCGTTTTCCGTGGAATCCTCGGAAGCCTTTTCCCGGGAATCCGAAGAAACGATGAAAGTCGTCGCCGAGTTTCCCTTGGCGGAAACCTTTTTCGCGGTATCGGGCAAAGCCGAAGAAAGCGTGTCCGCCGCAACCGAGAGCGATTCGGGCGGGATGTTTTCCGCACCGTCCGGAACGTCCGCTTCAAAAGAAGACGTATCTTCTTCCACAACCGGCGTCTCGGACTTTTTCGAAGTCGGCAACACGGCATCCGGGGAAGATTTCAGAAAATAGACGCCCACAAGAAAAGCGACAGCCAAGACTGCGACGACAAGAATCGCCACTTTCGACCCGCCCTTTCCCTGCTTCAACTTTTTTGCGGCAAAGGATTCATCGCACGACGAAAGCGTTTCAGCAGCGAGAAATTCCTGCGAGTAGGAAGATCCCGCTTCCTTGGAATAGGCGGCGAGAACTTCCGGCATCGAAAGGCCAAGCGCCTCGGAAAGGGAATTCAGATAGCCGCGCACATAGGCTTCGACCGGAAACTTTTTCCATTCGCCCGCCTCGATTTGCTGCAAAAGATTCAAGGCGATATGCGTCTTCTGGGAAAGGTCTTCGAGCGAAAGTCCCTTGGACTCCCGGATCCTCTTCAGGTATGCGCCAAGCGATTCGCCAGAAGTCTTGGGTTCGACAGAATTGGTCATGATCATTCTCCTAAATTTTCAATCAGCTTTAAGGTCTTCGCCACGGGAAGACCGACAACATTGTAAAAGCAGCCGTTGATGGATTCGACAAGTCCCGCTCCGAGTCCCTGGATGGCATAGGCCCCGGCCTTGCCCATCGGTTCGCCGGAATCCACGTAGCGTTCCAGTTCGCGCTCCGAAACATGCCGAAACTTCACCGCGGTTTTCTCCACGTCCGAAGCGAGAATTTTCCCGCCACGGGCAAGCGCTACACCCGAAACGACCTTGTGGGAACGCCCGTTCAACGACCTGAGCATCGAAAGGGCTTCCGCGCGATCTTTCGGCTTTCCCAATGCGCAGCCATCCAAAAAGACCAGCGTATCGAACCCCAACACAAATGCGTCCGGGAACTTCCGGGAAACGTCCAGAGCCTTTCCTTCGGCGAAGCGAAGCGGACGCTCCTCGGAAGAGAACAAGGAACCGTCTTCTTCATACGAGGACGGTTCAACCCGAAACGGAATGCGGAGCTGCGAAAGGATTGCGGAACGGCGCGGAGACGCACTGGCCAAGACAAAGGTTTTCATTCGACTCCCGAAACGACCTTGGAATGGTCGCCCAAAAGAAGCGTCCCTTTAAAACCCTTGACTTCGGAATCTCCGCCGAAAATGGAATGGGAAATTTCCGAATCGGCAAGGAGCGTCCGCTCCGAAATGACGGAATCTGCAACCTTTGAGTTTTCGATAACGACTTCCGGCCCGACCGACACGTTCGGTCCGATCACCGAGTTCCGAATGCGGGCTGTCCTATCGATATGGCACGGAGGAATGATATGCGTCCCCGGAAACGAAGCCTGTTCCTGTCCCCTTTCCGCAAGGATTTTTGCGTTCGTCCGAAGAAAGGTTTCCGCGGTACCGCAGTCGAGCCAGGAGCGGATCGGTGCGGTCCGAAAACGCGCCCCCGCTTCAAGCATCATCTGCAAGGCATCCGTCAATTGGAACTCTCCGCGAGTCCGAATGTCCTCGCGAATCAATTTTTCAAGCGAGTTCCGAAGTGCAGCGACGTCTGCGATATAATAGATTCCAACCAACGCTTCGTTCGACACGAAGGTTTCCGGCTTTTCGACAAGGCGCATCACGTATCCCGAAGAATCGGTCACCGCAACCCCAAACCGCCTCGGATCCTCGACTTCGCGGGTCATCAGGACATTTTCCTTTTCCGATTTCAAAAAGGAAAGGTCCGCGTCAAAAAGGGTATCGCCGAGAATAATCAAGACAGGTTCATCGTCCGAAAGGAACGGCAAGCAGAGCGAAATGGCCTCGCCTAGGCCCTGGGGATTTTTTTGCCGGACGGTATGCGCATTCAAAAAACCGCGTCGCCGAATAAAATCCTCGACAAGTTCTCCCTTGTAGCCGGTGATAAAAATCTGCTCGGAAACGGGCAAAGAAGCATACGATTCGATGATATGTTCAATCAGCGCCTTTCCAGCAACGGGAAGGAGACACTTCGGCAAGGAAAGCGTGAAGGGCCTCAATCGTGATCCGGTTCCGGCAACGGGAAGAATTACTTTCATCATAACGGCAAATTTAGCATTCTATTACTTTATTGTTTTAAGCGATTGAAAAAAACGTCGAAATTTTTGTCTGGGAAAGTCGAGAGCCGGGAGAAATAAGGAGACAGGAATCAGTGGATAGTGGTTAGTTATTAGTGGAGAGTTAATAGAAATCAGGAGTCGGTAATCAGGATGCAGTTGTTTGAAAGGAAACGGGACAAGGAAAGAGGGATGAGGGACTGTTTGAGCTTAGTGAATAGTCAATAGTTGAGCGAACTTAGGAAATAGGACTCAGGAATCAGAAAACAGAAATCAGTGATAAAACGGAAAGCGGGATGAGGAGCGGCTGAGCGAATAATTGAATATCACACGGATTCGGAATTCCTGACGTAATTCCTGGA
>CAVKXR010000113.1:0-7351 GCA_963660275.1 Oscillospiraceae bacterium | reverse complement strand
AGATAGACCCGATGACCTTGCAGCTGATTACACACAAACGAACGATGAACGGAAACGCCCAGCTCCTTAGGGAAAAAATCTTCCAAGGCAAAGTCGTGATTGCCCATCAGGTAATGGACTTCCGCGCCCGAATCCACCAAATCGCCCAAGACGCGGTAGAGCGGAAAATGCCCACGGGAAATGTAATGACGATATTCGTACCAAAATTCGAACAGGTCGCCGACCAAGAATACATGCGAAGCTTTTCCGACAAGGCTTTTCAAAAAGCGGACGAGCATTTCTTCGCGAGCAGGAATCGCGCCCGGAGGATTCACGCCCAGATGCGCATCGGAAAAGAAATAGGCCGGCAAGGATTGCATAGTCAAAAATGTAATAATCTATCTTTTATCCGTGAAAATTTTCCTCGGCATCCTATCCGCGCTTTTGCTTTCCGCCTGTGCGCCTTCCCTGTATCATACGGATTTTTCCGGTGATGTCCGGGAAAACGAAGTCCTTGAAATTTTATTCTCTGCGAAAGAAGACGGAGATTCAATTGAAATTTCCGATGAGTTGAAAAATTTTTACAGAAGTTCGCTTGAAAAAACGGTTCCGGTCGGCTGCAAGCTGAGCCTTTCGTTCGACGGCAAGGTCGAGGAACGCTATGCGAGTTTCTGGTATCTCGGAATTTTCATTCTTGCGCCTCTCTGGCCTGCGATGCCTCGCGAAGACGATATTTCCATGTCGCTTTTATCGGAGCTTTCCTGCGACGGGGTTACCGTCGAGCGGGCGAAATTTTTGGAAGAAGAACAGCCCCGCCTCTTTTGGTACGGTCCTTACCGAAACGGCTACATCCAGAAACGTGCCGATATGATTCACACAAAGCTCGCGACAAGGCTCAAACAGTCCCTGCAACAAAACGTTCCCGCGGACAACACGATTCGCTCGGACTTTTACTAACTTCAAAATATGCACACACTTTACATCGTCGCCACTCCCATCGGAAACCTCGAAGACATCACTTACCGGGCCGTTCGCATCCTAAAAGAGGTTTCTCTCATCCTCGCCGAAGATACGCGCCATTCGAGACTTCTTCTCGACCACTACGACATCCACACAAGAACGGAAAGCTATCACGACTTCAACAAGGAGGAAGTGACGCCCAAGTATGTGGAATATCTCAAAAGCGAAGGCGACATCGCCATCATCAGCGATGCGGGAACTCCCGGAATCGCCGACCCGGCGTTCAACCTTGTCCGCGAATGCGTCCGCAAAGGAATCGACGTGCGAAGCGTTCCCGGAGCCTGCGCCATGATAAACGCTCTGGTTTCCAGTGGGCTTCCGACCGACCGTTTCCGCTTTGAAAACTTCTCGCCCAAGAAAAGCGCCCAGCGTCTGCACCTGCTCGAAAAGCTGAAAACATCCGCCGATTCGACGCTCATTTTCTACGCTAGTCCGCACAACCTCGTCAAGTTCATCGACGAAATCCGCCAGATTTTCGGAGAAATTCCCGTGGCGCTGATGCGCGAACTGACCAAGAAATTCGAAGAGCATCTCGTGGGAACGCCTACAGAATTATTGGCGCATTATAAGGCCCGCGAGCCGAAAGGCGAATACGTACTGCTCTTCCATCCGCAGGGAAAAGGCGGGCTATGATTTTCGCATTTTTGATAGTCCAAGCGATTTTGGATATCGCGCTCATCCGCGCCAATCCCGATGTCGAAGGCATCTATCTCTTCGCTCCGCAGATCGTTCCTTTCGTCTGCGCGTTACCATTCCTGTTTTCAAAAAAAATTCGGGGCAATTTTCCAAAAGCTCTTGGAATCTTTTGCGGAACAGGCTTCCTTTCACTCGCCGCCGACTATCTGCTGCAAACGCATGTCGGGCTTTTCCAGCTCTGCGCCGTTTTCATCCCGCTTTTCCTATTCGGGCTGTTTCGATTTGCCGTCTGGAATTTTCACCGCATCCGGGAACGGGAATCGCGTTTTGCACTCCTTATCTGCAGCGTCGGCTGGGGATTTTACGCACTTTCGTTTCCCCCGCTTCCTCTAGGCCCGGGCGCTCTGGTGTTCCTTGTGCCATGGTTCCTCGTCCTTTTACGGTCCGGAATGCAGACCGCCCTTTTCGCATCGTTCTGGTCGGGATTTCTATACAACGTTATCAACTACTACTGGATTTACAACGTGATGAATGTCGGGCCGGCAGTCCTGATTTTCATCGGGCTTATCCTCCTCATTTCCTATTTCAGCATTTACAACACAATCGCCGCCGCGGTATTTGTCAAGGCGAGAAATATCAAAATCAGAAACTTTCCCCTATTTCTTGTGCTGTTCCCGCTGTTCTACGCCGGGCTGGAAATGACGCGGAGCATCGGGGATTTCAGCTTTCCATGGAGCCATCTCGGATACGCTTTCGGCAAGCAGCTTGAACTTCTCCAGGCGCTGTCGCTCATCGGCGTTTTCGGTTATACGGCGCTGATCATCGCAAGCAACCTGTCCGTTGCCATCGCCTTTACCCGAAAGAAAAAAGTTCTCTTCGCCGTACCGATTCTTCTTTTCGCCATTCTCTGGAGCTATGGATCCGCGAGGCTTTCCACGAAAGAAGCATCCCCGTTCTATGCGGACGATTCTGCGGAAATTCCGACCGTCGCCATTGTCCAACCGAATATCGGGCAGACAAGCAAGTGGAGCAAGGCCTACTACGACTCCGTCGTCCAAAAAACGTGGAGCCTGGCAAACGACAGCATCGACTGGGATTCGGAAGCCCCGGATCTTATCGTCTTTCCGGAAACGGCCATCCCGGACTTTTTACGCAAGCGTTCCCGCGAAAAGGAATGGATTTATAATCGCATCAAGGACACGCGGACAAGCCTCTTTATCGGGACGCTCGACTACGATAGAAACGGCAAGCCTCCGCGACCGGTAAACCTCTACAACAGCGGATTTCTTTTTAGACCCGGCGAAACCGGCTACACGCGCTATATCAAGACGCATCTCGTCCCGTTCAGCGAAAGGATTCCCTTCGACGATATCTTTTCCATTTTAAACTACGTCGATGTCGGACAGGGAAATTTCGTCCCGGGAAAAGAACGGCCCGTTTTCGAACCCTTCTCCTGGAGCCCTTTCATCTGCTACGAGACGATTTACGGTATGGAAATCCGCAGCGCGATCCGAAACGGTTCCCGGCTGATGGTCGATATCACCAACGACGGCTGGTTCGGAAAGAGCACCGCCGCGGCACAGCACCTGAACCAGATCCGCTACCGGGTCATCGAAAGCGGCTATCCGGCGGTACGCTGCACCAACACGGGAATTTCCGCGTTCATCGACCAGTTCGGCAACGAAGACATGAAAACGGAACTCTACACGGAACGCGTCATCACACGAAAAGTTCCGCTCCGCAGTCAAGACACGCTCTACTTTCACATCGGGGACGCCGTCGAATACGGGCTTCTCGGATTTTTCTTCGCCTACCTGATCGCGCTCTGGGGATTTTCCAGATACGGTCGTCGCCAGAGTCTTACGTAAAAAGGCTGTCGGGAACGTTTCCGAGGATATACCGAACCGTCTTTTCCAAATCCGCCTGTTGCCGTTTGCTCACTTCCGCATACCGAATCTTCGCCCGCGCTGAGTAATCCAAGAAGATGTCTCCGTCTAGCAGCTGAATCATCCGGTTCCGGATTTCGCTTTCGGAATACGGATCGAAATACAGCGCAGCGTCCCCGCAGATTTCGGGAATCGACGTGGAACCGCTCGCCGCCACCGGCACGCCATAACGCATCGACTGCATCGGCGGATAGCCAAAGCCTTCGTTAAGCGACGGGAAGATAAACGCATACGCATTTTGGTGCAGCAATTCAAGATGTTCCGTTTCCACGTAATCCAAAAAGACGAACCGCTCCGGATGGCGGAGATTTTTCCGATAGACTTTCGGATTCGGCACGCCCGTCACGACAACCTTGAAATCCGAATCGGCCTTTAGGAATGTTTCGGCAAGCCCGTCAAAAGCCTTCACCGCCAAGAGATTGTTCTTTTCCCAGCGCGCCCCGCTCGTCAAGAGAAAATATTTGTTCGGAAGAATTCTAAGCGGAAGCGTTCCCGCGGGTTCGACACTTTCCATCGGGCTGTAAAAGACCGGAATTTCCACGTGCGAAAGTTCCGGGAAAAAATTCCGAATCGAAGCGAGGCTGTGTTCGCTCACCGTAATCGCAAGAACTTTTCCCTCTGCGATTCGATGCGCGAGCCTCTCATACTTCGGCTTGTAAAAATACTTCTTCCACAGCTCGCGGTAACGCACAAGCGCTTCCGCCTTTTGCGAAAAATTCCTTGCGAATTTGATTCCCAGCGGGCTGTATTTCATTTCAAGCGCACGCACGCCGTGCCACGTAAAGACGAAACGCGGAACGGAAACGTCCCACTTTTTCTCTAGCGAATAAAGCGGCGTATAAAACGTATCGATCCGGTTTTCATCGATTATTTTCTGCGGCAACTTTTCACGAATATCAAAAAGAGAAACCTGATGCTTTTTACAGGCGGAAACGATTTTCGAATCCAGATACTTTTCCGAATCAAAGGCAGCGCAAAGACGGACATCCGACGAAACAGAATCCGCACTTTCGAACAGCTTGCGGAGCAGCGCAAAGAACACGACTTCTCCATACGACCCGCCACCGTGAAATTTCGCATTGTGGATGGGCTGCACCGCGACCAGGTTATAGAGCAGGTTCATCGGATTTTCCCCAGCCATTCAAACGGGCGAACGAGAAAAGGCATTTTGCGATACAGAAACGCAAGCGTTCGCGCAAAGGCATAGGATCGCACGACATCCGCTCCGAAAGTTCCCAGTTTTTTTGTCTGGAACAGGAAAGCGTCCTTTGCTTTTCGGATGACAGAATCGTAATATGCGTCGATATGGATATTTTTGTCGCCATCTATCGTCACCGGGATATTTTTCAAATCCGTATAAAAATTCTTCCGCAGGATCTTTGGCAAGAAGGCGTCCATCGAATCCGGGACCGGGCGACCGCAAGGATCGATAATCCGCGAACCGAAAAAATGAAGAATCTTTGCGTCCGGCAAGAAGCGCTTGCCGTAAGCGAGCTGGCAATTCCACTCGCCGGGCATCTTCCGAATTTTATAGCCAAACGAAAAATCCGTTTCGGCAAGAGCCGCCATATCGTAGGGATAGTTTTTGGAAACCGAATACTCCCAAAGCTCGTGCCACTTTTTAAAAAACGCCCGCACCTCCGGCGTGTCGCTCGCAAACATCACGCCTCCGTTAAAAAGCTCATCGTTCAAGATAGGAGAAAAGCCGAGCCTCTTCGCCGCATTCAGCACTTTTTTCCGGTTAATCGCCTTGTGCAAATTCGTGTGAAAATCGAGCACCGCATAGATTCCGCCGCGCCATTCTTCCGGGATATCCAGATTTCCCACGACCGCGATGTCCGAATCCATATACAGAAAATCCCCATCGACCTCGTTCCGCATGACCGTCTTCAGATAGCGCGAACGCTGCATCGGCGAAAGCTTTTCGTCGAGCGAAAGGACCTTCAGTTCATCGACCGCCTCCTTCAGCACGGCGCGTTTTCCCGTAAGCGTTTCCGCGGTCTTGTCGTCCGTGAGCAGCGTGATAAAGGCCTTCGGATTGTGAACCCTGAGCGACGCAATCGCCACGAGCGTCTGTTCGCAGAAGAAATCCTTCGGGGAACTGGTCAAGACAAAGAGGTATTTGGTCATGGGGTTAAAAATAGAAAACAAAAAAATTAAAATTTTTACCGCTCCCGCTTTTTGGACAAGCCCTGCCACCAAAAAGTTCCGGCGATTCCCAAAAGGAGAACGGCATACAGAACACCTTTTGAAATAAGCGACGGGGAAAAGAACCTATTTTCAACCAAATAGATAACGGCAAAAAGCAATATCCAGATTCCTTGAACCATCAGACGCCCCTGGTATGGCCAATATCCCATTCGCCGCAAATACAGGTTCATCCAGACGCACTGTAAAATCTGATACGACATGGAAGACACCGCAGCTCCGGCGATTCCCAAAAGCGGAATCAACAGGGCATTCATCAAAATCGCAAAAATCAGGGAAACGACATTCATCCCGAGCATGAACTTGCTTTTTCCGAGTCCGTTGATAACCGCACCGGAAAGTCCCCAAAAACCGTTGAGCAAATTGCCGAGCATCAAGATTCCCAGAACCGCTACGGGATTTTCCTTTGTGATAAAAGATTTTCCGGCAATCATCATCGTCTGTTCCGGGAAAAGGATGATAAAGAAACCGATTGCCAACTGGATAAGCGTCACCATGGAAACGCAATAGGAATAGACAGGCTTTAAATCCGTCGCAAGGCGATTTTTAGACATACCCGCCACGACCGGCTGTAAAATCGGATTGTAACTCTGGCGAACCGTTTTAAGCCCGTTTGAAATCGTGACCATCACCGCGTAAATTCCGGCAGCTTCCGGACCGACCAAAACCAGAACCATCCACAAATCGACGCGGAGCAAAAAGGCGGAAACGACTTCCGAAAAACCAATCGGCAACGAAAAGTCCAAAAGTTCGCGAGGAATTTTTTTCTTGACCATCCAGCAGATTTTGGGAAACTGCCTTTTCATCAAGACGATATACACCATAACTCCCAGGACATTAGAGACAAACAATCCTACCGGAAGAGAAAGCTTATCGGCAAAACCGCCAAAATACAGACATAGGGCAACCAGCGGCGCAAAAGTCGTAACGGCAAAATCGTTGATAAAAATCTTGTATTGTGGATGACGGTTTCCTTCGGACGCCCCGGCAAAAAGCAACAGCACCGTATAAGGCATCACCGAAAGCATATAAAGGGATATTTCCAGCGACGACAGCATGGAAAGCCCCGAAAAAAAACGTTGCATGTCAAAGAAAGCACCGAGCCAAAATACAGAGGAAATCAAGAAAGCAAGGGCTACGACAATTTTCAAGGATTCGACAATTCCCTCGTGAGAAGGACGACCGCATATCAAGTTTTGCGGCAAGTAGCGATGCATTCCCTTGTCGAACCCCAAAACCGCCACTCGGCTAAGCGTGAAAACCAGAAGCTGCGTCGAAACATAGACGCCGAAGATTTCCTTGCCAAAGACTCGGGCGACAACGATGGTCAAAATCGGGGCTATAACCTTTAAAGCGGTCCCGCCAAAAGTAAACAGAGTGCTCCGCATTAAGAAACGCTGGTCGGTCTGTATGGAATTCATGTTCTCGCCGGATTCCGCATAAAATAACGAAGCCATTGGTTGACTTCATATTGTTCCACAATCTCGGCTTCGACATCCTGATAGGGAGTCCGCATAAATTCTTCCAGTCCTTCTAGTTTAGAATCGCGGATAATATAGATA
>CAVKXR010000112.1:0-7426 GCA_963660275.1 Oscillospiraceae bacterium | reverse complement strand
AGCTTAGAACTGCTGACATTTAAGTTCTCGGGACGAGTTTAGCGGAACACGGGATGCGGGAACTTGAAGCAAACTGTTTTCCGTTTGCCATCATTCCACGACTTGACCGAGATTATCGGGTCAAGCCCGATAATGATAGTTTGGCAAAGATTGCCGGGTCAAGCCCGGCAATGACAGGTTAGCGAGCTTGCCGAGCTAAGCCCGATAATGACAAGTTGAGCGATATAGACATTTGTAAGTCTAAGCACTGATTCCTAAGTCCCGTTTCCTGATTTCTTTTAACTAATAACTCACAACTAATAACTATCAACTATTGACTATTACTCAAATCTAAGCTTAAACAGCCCCGCTTCCCGCTCACCGCGTCCCTCTTCCCGTTTCATCACTGATTTCTATCAACTAATAACTAACCACTATCCACTATTTTCTGATTCCTTTCTCCTGATTTCTCACAACTCTCAACCATCAATCAAGCTTTAAATCTCCACTCTAAATATCAGGCATTAGAAACAAGACTGGCCGGTGAAAAATCCACACGGAAAGAGCTTCCCTCCCCAAAGACCGACGAGACCGAAACTTTCGCCTTGTGCAGTTCCGCGATATGCTTGACGATGGCAAGTCCGAGTCCCGTCCCGCCTGTTTCCTTGGATCGGCTTTTGTCCGCCCGGTAAAAACGTTCAAAGATATGCGGCAGATGTTCCTCCGCGATGCCCACCCCGGTATCCTTGACGACCACGGAATTTCCCTCGAACGAAACCGTTACCGCTCCGGAATCCCTGTTATAACGAATCGCGTTTACGATCAGGTTGTAAAGCATTTCGAAAAGCTTTCCCTTGTCGCCCATCACGAAGAAGTCCTCGCTCGGAACCGAAACGGAAACGTGCTTTTTTTCGGCGAGCGGTTCAAGCATCGAAGCGATTTCTTTCAGCATTTCACATAAATTAACCTTTTCGAGGGAAAGGGCGTCCGGGCTAGACTCGTCGAGTTCCGAAAGCTTCATGATGTCATTTGTCAGGGCGAGAAGCCGCGCGGATTCCTTGTGAATTTTCCGGGCAAACTCCGGAACGTCTTCGGGCTTCGCCATTCCCGTCTCGATCATTTCCGCATACCCGGCAATCGACGTGAGCGGAGTTTTCAGTTCGTGGGAAGCGTTTGCGGTAAACTTTTCCCGCAAGTCCGAAAGATTCTTTTTCTCGGTTACATCCAAGAGAATGACAATGACACCGGAGACTTCCCCGCCGACAAAGACCGGACTCGCAATCAAGCGCACGTCCTTTCCCGAGACCTGGATTTCCGCATCTGCCTTCTTGCCTTTTGCCGCAGATTCCACCGCATCGTTCAGCGGAATGTTCCGTGAAAAGCACCGGATGTTCCGACCGGTAAAATCTCCATCGACACGGAACATTTCCCTAGCGACGCCATTCACCAGGACGACCTCGTTTTTTGAATCGAGAAGGATCATGCCTTCGGACATATCCTCGATAAGCGTACGGAAACGGTTCCGTTCGAATTTGAGCCTGGACATTTCCCGTGCCGTATTGTCGCGTTCCCGCTTGATTTCCCGAGCGAACGGAGTAAATTCCTTATAAATTAAATCGCCTTCCGGAAACCGCACCGAATCCAGGTTTTCCGCCAAGCGACGAATCGGCTCGACAAAACGGTTCGAAAGAATATGCGCAAAGAAAAGGGAAAAGAGAAGGACCGCGACAAGGAGAACAATCAGCTTGGGATACACGCTCGAAATGACCGAAAACGCGCTGCTCTTTCGGATAGAAAGCCGAAGCACATTTCCGTCAGGCAAAAGTTTCGCATAGTAATAGACATCCGTCTCCAAAGTATGCGAAAGCCGAAAGCTCGAACCTTCGCCGTTCTGGAGCGCGGCCTGCACTTCCGGACGGGAAAGATGCAGGTCCATCGATTCCTTTTCCGCATCCGACTCGAACAGGACCTTTCCCTCTGGCGAAACCAGCGTGATACGAAGCGTCGGCGTGACAAACTTTTTGAGTTCGTCCGGAGAACCGATTCTTTCGTAAACGTTCGCGACAACGGAACCCTGCTGTTTCAAATCGAGAACCGTCTGTTCCGAAATGCTCGAACGAAACGCTCCCGCAGTGAGGAGCATCGCGACGACCGCCGCAAGAAACCCGACATAAAAAAGACTAAAGCTCAGTTTTTCCTTCATGAGAATCCTCGTAATCCGCCTTATAGCCGACATTTCGGACCGTCTTGATGTACTCTCCGGCAAGCCCCAGCTTTTTTCGCAGCGTCTTTACATGCATATCGACTGTCCGCGATTCAATCGCCGCATCGATTCCCCAGACGCGTTCCATCAGCTGGTCGCGTCCAAAGACGATTCCCGGTTTCGAACAAAGTAATTTCAGAACCTCGTATTCCTTGAACGTCAGTTCCACCGGATTCCCTCCGACCTTGACCGTATGTCGCATGTCGTCGATTTCAATCGGGCCCAAGCGAAGCAGCGTTTTTTCCTCACCGGCAAGCGCTGGCTGGATTTCCGACCGACGCAGAAGGGCGCGAACCCGCGCCAAAAATTCCATGATGCCAAAAGGCTTTGTCAGATAGTCGTCCGCACCGGAATCGAGTCCCCGGATTTTATCGAGTTCCGTCGTCTTGGCGGTCACCATCATCACGGGAACCGTCGCCGTCGAAGCGTGCCTCCGCAAATCATCCAGAATGGAAAATCCGTCGCGTCCCGGAAGCATCACGTCGAGGATCACCAGTTTCGGGACATGGTTTCCCAGCTCGCGGAAAAATTCATCGGAGGACGCCGCGGCAAGAACTTCGAAGCCCGCGCTTTTCAAAGCGTAAGCTTCCATTTCCCGAATGTCCTTGTCATCTTCTACAACGCAAATCATAAGAGCTTTCCTTTTGAAATCCAACCTTATTTTAGAAAATAGAAGCCGGATGTAAAATTTCCGCTAACGTCTTTGTAAAATCTAGACGAAATCCGTCATCAGCTTCTTGGAGGACTTGGTGAGATAAATCGTCGAATCGAGAATCGCACGACACTCGTAAAGGACGGTCAGGAAGAGGAGATTGACGCTCGCCACCGCCTGGCTTTCCGGCATCCGTTCCTGCATCGCGGCTTTCCGGGCATTCACAATCCGCGCGCCGATCGAACGGATTCGGTTCTGGAGAGTTTCAAAGTCCGAGTAGTCGCTTTCGAGCACCATCCGGGCGGAATCTTCGATGGCATCCCGCATCGAGTTTGCGACATTCAAAATTGTCTCCTTCTGCCTTTGGGAAAGCGGCGTCAGATGGTTATCGATATGGTTCAGGCAAGGCTTATAGACGCGTTCGAGACCGAAGTAAAGCGACATCGCAAAATCGTTCGCCTGGTAGAGGAAGAACTTTTTCGCGAGCGAATCTTCGAGCGTCATTTTCTGCGAACAGGCGAAACCTTCGTGACGCAGCCTGTGTAGCGTCTTGTATTCTTCCTTCATCTTCTGCCGCACGTAGCGAAGCGTATCCAAATCCTCCTCGGCTAGAGCCGTGAGCGTGTCGCGCACCGAATCCTCGACAAACACGAGGAACCAGCCCCAGCCTTCCGCATAATGCTTGCGAATCATCGGGAACGCCTTTTGCGGGTCAGCCTCCGCCATAATCGCATGGAATTCTTCCGCCGCGGAATTTTTCACCTTGGATTTTTTGCGGTAGCGAATCGACGAATGGATGACAAAACAGACGACCAAGAGGAAGAGCAAGAACATGATGGGAGTGCCGCCGAGAAAAACGGCTCCGCTCACGACAAACGCGCAGACGAACGCAGCGAAAGCAGTAAAGAACCAGCCACCGATGACCGAGAAAACGCCCGTGATGCGATAGACAGCCGTCTCGCGTCCCCAAGCCTTGTCCGCAAGCGACGTTCCCATTGCGACCATGAACGTCACGTATGTCGTCGAAAGCGGCAGCTTGAAAAACGTTCCGAGGGAAATCAGCACGCTCGCAAGCATCAGGTTTACAGACGCGCGCAACAAATCGAAAGCGGCGTCGCTCTTTTCGAGATGCAGTTTCCGCGTATTGAAACGCCCGCGCAAAAAAATGCGGACTTTCGGAGGGATAACGCTGCACACAACCGACGACGCGGAATCCGCATAGCGCACAAAAGCCCTGGCAATCGGGCTTGTCCCAAAAAGTTCCTCGGAAGACGTCTGGCTTGCCAGCGAAACGGACGTATGGATTACGTTTTTCGCCTTGCGAGAAGTCGCAAGCGCAATCGCCATCACGACTCCCGCGAGCGAAAGAATCCACCACAGGCCTTTTTCCGAATCGCAGAGCGCCGTCATCAGAACCTCGTTCGCCGGAAGCCCGCTATCCGAATAGGCCATAAACGCCGAAAGCCCGGCGAGCGGCACGCCGATAAAGTTCACGAGGTCGTTTCCCGCAAACGAAAGGGCGAGCGAAAAGGTTCCGGCGGCGACAACCAGCCGAAGCACGTTAAACTTCAACAGGAAGAGAATTTCGGAAAGGACCGCGAAGGCGACAAAGCTCGCCGCAAAAGTCAGTCCCTTGTTATCGGAGAGAACCGCCGGAATCGAAAGTGCGGAACCTTTAAGTCCCTGGAAAAGAACAAAGTAAAAGATTGCCGCAAGCGAAAGCCCGCCAAAAACGGCGATAAAGTATTTTTCCCGCGGCTTGTAGCGAAACGTAAAAAGCGCACGCGAAATCCACTGCACGACCCATCCAAACACAAAGGCGATAGCGACAGAAGTGAAAATGGCGATGATTACGGAAAGCGCCTTTTCCGAATTGACCAGGTCGCCGATGGAAAGACCGTTCGCTCCGCGATGGAGCTTGATAAGCGAGAGGGAGAATGTCCCGCCGAGAAGTTCGAATACCATCGAAACGGTCGTCGAAGTCGGAAGCCCGAGCGTATTGAAGATATCGAGGAGCACGACATCGGTGAGCATCGCCCCGACGCATATCGCGATGATTTCCGCAAACGTGAAATGTTCCGGCTGGAAAATCCCGTGGCGCGCAACGTCCATCATCCCGCTTGAAAAGGAAGCCCCGACGAGAATCCCCACGGCGGCAATCGCAATCAGGAACTTGAAGCCAAAGGCGCGTGAACCGACCGCCGAATTGAGAAAGTTCGAAGCATCGTTCGACACTCCGTTTATCAGGTCGAAAACGGCGAGGAAAAAAAGCATTCCGATGATAATGACATAAATATCCATGCCTCAAAATTAGGCACGAAAAATCCCCCGGGAAAGGGGGCAAAATCTCTTTTTTAACAAGATTTACGCGGACTTTACGCCGATTTTACATTCCGGATTAGAGCCTTCCTTCATAGACGATTAAACTCTTCCCGTCTATCGTCACGGCAAGGCCCGGTTCGAGAAGCCGCAAGGCTCCCTTCACGCCCAAGAGCCATACCAGGCGCGGATTGATCAGAGGCAAAATCTCCGACGGAATCTTGCTTTCGCCTTCGACGATGACGCCCCGGACTTCGCGCAGCACCGGAATATATTCCTCGGTAAGGGACGGGCAGAGAAGAATCTCGTTGCTCTCCTTTCTGAGCAGCATATACGCTTCCGTCGGCGTTTTCGCCCGCAAAATCCGACCGTTCGCCCGGGGATGGTCGTTGCAGGCCGCACCGCCGGATTCCGCGCGAACCAGCTCGTTTCCCACGTAAAGGACCCGAATCGTGTTCACGACAGACGCCGAAAGCGGAAAACCGGAAACCATCACGATCCGGTCCGAGATGCGGACAGCTCCCGCATCGTGTGCGCTCTTGATGGCGTTTTGCACCATGTCGTCGGAATCGGTTACGAGTTCCGCAAAGAGCGGAAAAATTCCCCAGTTGAGAAGAAGCTGACGCTCGACCTGTGGATGCGGCGTCACCGCGAGAATCGGCTGCTCCGGGCGGAACATGCTCACCATCCGGGCGGTGTTTCCGCTGAGCGTCGGCGTGATAATCGCTGTCGCATTCACGTCACGCGCCGTCTGGTAGGCGTTCTGCGAAACAATACGGCTGATGTCCCCGTGCAAGTCCATTTCAAAGGATTCGCGCATCTTCTTGTAATACTCGGGGGAAAATTCGACCGTCACGGCGACGCGGACCATCGTCTCGACCGCTTCGATTGGATAGCTTCCGTTTGCCGTTTCCCCGGAAAGCATCACGGCGTCTGTCCCGTCAAAAATCGCATTCGCTACGTCTGTCAGTTCCGCGCGCGTCGGGCGCGGGTGCGAAATCATGGATTCGAGCATCTGCGTCGCTGTAATCACGGGCTTTCCCAGCTGGCGGCAAATCCGGATGATGTGCTTCTGCGCAAGGGGAATCTTTTCCGTCGGAAGCTGTACGCCGAGGTCTCCGCGGGCGATCATCACCCCGTCCGCCGCCTCCGCGATTTCACGGATATTGTTCAGACCCTCCTCGTTTTCAATCTTCGCGATAATCCGCGCCTTGGAATTCAGGCTTTCCAGATACCTGCGGATTTCCTGCACCTCGCTCGCATAGCTCACAAAGCTCGCCGCGATGAAATCCACGTTCTGCTCTACGCCGAACTTGATATCCATCTTGTCCTGTTCGCTCATGATGGGAAGCCCGGCGTGAAGGCCTATCAGGTTCACATTTTTCTTGCTCGAAATCTCGCCGGAATTTTTTGCGACCGCATGGACCGTAAAACCGTCCGTTTCTTCGACTTCAAGCTCCAAAAGGCCGTCGGCAACTAAAATCCGGTTTCCCTTTTCGATCCGCTGCGGAAGCGCATTCCACGAAACCGAAAGCCTCGCCGGTTCATTTTCCGTCGCAGCGGAAGTCTCCGCCCCATCGACCGTCACGCAAACCTTGTCCCCCTTGCGAATCAGGACAGGAATGTTTTCCGGCGTATTCCCCGTGCGAATTTCCGGGCCTTTCGTATCGAGCATCAGCGCAATCGGACGCTTTAACGCAGCCGACACGCGCTTCACGCGTTCCATCGCTTCCAGGTGGGTTTCATGCGTTCCATGCGAAAAGTTAAAACGGGCTACATTCATCCCGGCGACAATCAGACGGGATACGATTTCATCACTTGCCGTCGTCGGGCCCATCGAACAAACGATTTTCGTCTTGTGCGTAAACATAAAGTCTCCTTCCCAAACGATAAAAAAAAAGCCGTTCAAATCCAATGGAAGCCCATCACTTTTCAGCGACATTTTTGTGGCAGACATTTTCACCGCGAACAATTTTGTGAAGATCATTCAAAAGCCGTCGGTTTCTATTTTCACGCGCACTCGACTAAAATCTCAATTCCGATAATTCACCCTACCCTGTATCGATCCTGTCGTTTTGGAAGATTCGAAAGAAGTGTTGGAGCATAGAACCGCAAGCATTTAACATTTCGGGAAGCGGTACGAGGGACACGTTATGCGAGACAGGGGATTCAGATTTTAGTGGGTAGAACTTAGAGCTTAGAACGCTTGACGT
>CAVKXR010000111.1:0-7573 GCA_963660275.1 Oscillospiraceae bacterium | reverse complement strand
GAATCCCTTTTCAGAGATTATCGGGTCAAGCCCGATAATGACAGGTTAGCGAGCTGTTTTTTCTGCTCGCTCAAACGCCCCTCGTCCCTCTTAGCGTGTCCCTTGTCCCGTTTTAACAACTGATTCCTGTCTTCTAATTCCTCGTAACTAGTATCTCGACGAGGAGCAGGTCTCTTGGCATCACACATTGAAAAGGTAATACATAATGTCACCGTCCTGGACGATGTATTCCTTGCCTTCGGTGCGGACGACGCCCGCTTCTTTCGCCGCGTTCCAGGAACCGTATTTGCGGAAGTCGTCAAAGCTGAGCGTTTCGGCGCGGATAAAACCTTTTTCGAAATCCGAGTGGATGACCCCGGCGCATTGCGGAGCCTTGGAGCCGGCGGTAAATGTCCAGGCGCGGCATTCCTTTTCGCCGGCGGTAAAGAACGTGTGCAGGCCGAGAATCCGATAGCCTTCGCGGACCACGGAGTCGAGGCCCGATTCCTTCATGCCGAGTTCTTTAAGAAATTCCGCCTTGTCCGCGGGTTCCATCTTGGAAAGTTCCTCTTCGATTTTTCCGCTGATGACGACGACGGATGCGCCTTGCTTTTTCGCAAATTCTTCAAGCTGCGAAACATATTGGTTGCCTTTTCCCAAATCCTCTTCGCGGATGTTCGCACAATAGAAGAGCGGCTTCGCGGTGAGGAGGGCTAGGTCTTGTACGATAGCGTCGAGAGCGTCGCCGTTCTTTCCGATGAATTCCCTGGCGCTTTTTCCGGCTTCGAGACCTTTTTTCAGGATTTCGCAGGCTTCGACATTTTCCTTCGCCTTGGCGTTTCCCGTCCGGGCGGCCTTGTTTTCGTTGGCGAAACGCTTTTCGACTGAATCGAGATCTTTCAGGATCAGTTCCGTTTCGATGATGTCGATGTCGCGGACCGGATCGACGGTTCCGAGGACATGCGTGATATCGTCATCGTCAAAGCAGCGGACCACTTCCATGATGGCGTTGCATTCGCGAATATGCGTGAGAAACTGGTTGCCGAGACCTTCGCCCTTGCTCGCTCCCTTGACAAGCCCTGCGATATCGACAAATTCCGTGACGGCGGGGACAATGGATTTGGGATGATAGACTTTGACCAGCTCGTTCAGACGGTCATCGGGAACGCTTACCATGCCGACGTTCGGTTCGATTGTACAGAACGGATAGTTGGCGGCTTCTGCGCCTGCGTTGGTGATGGCGTTGAAAATCGTACTTTTGCCGACATTCGGGAGGCCGACGATTCCGCACTTAAGACTCATGCTGAACTCCTTGCTAATCGGTCGCAAATTTAGCATTTTTGGAATATGAAGATTTTAAAAGCCCAGAATGTTGTCGTTTTGCTTTCTCTCTTGACGCTTGCTTCCTGTGCGGGGAACCGGGCTGCGGAAAATTCGGCGGGGGATTCCGCGTGTGCGGAATGCGGCGAACGCGGCGAGATGGATCTGGAAATTTTTGACGAAAAAGGTTTTGTCGAGCTGAATCCTAAATTCTTGGAGTTGGAAAAAAGCTCGGCGACAATTGGAAGCTTTCCCGCTTTGATGATCGTGGCGAATTGTCCCGACGGAAATAAAATTTGCCACAGCTTTAGCGAAGACGCCGTGGATTTTGACCTGGCGCATTTTGAAGATTCCCTTATCGAAAGGCGTTTTCCGGCGATGCGGCATGAACAGATGTTGGAAGGTTTGCGGATTCCCGAAGCGGATTCTTCTTGGATAAGGGACGCGCTAAAGAGGATGCTCGGGCAGGAATTTGCGGACGGAAAAAAGCTTTCGGATGTTTCACCGTGGGAATCCCGGGCGGATTCCATAACCGTCTATTCCATTTTTGACAGAAATACTCCCCAGCCTCTTCGCGAGGAACTTTTTAAAATTTCTCGCCGTTACAATGTCCGCTACTTGACTTTTCCCGTTACCGTTCAGGTGAAAATTTTGCCGAAGCTCGGAAAAAGCGGAGGCTTCGCGTGGAAATCCCTGTGGATGCTATGGGATGCGCGTCTCGGAAAGCCTATGTTTTTAAGCTATCACGAGTTTACGGCGAAGACAAGAAGCCGTGTTGCGCCGGAGCGGGGTTGGGCTGCTCCCTTTGCGGAACGCCTGGCGAAGGAACTCTTTCTCGATCCCGGAACCGTGGAAAACCACTAGAAAAAAGTTTTTTCGATATGTGAAATTCTGCCGCTTAGAGCGATAAGCCCCAGCATGTAGAGCATTCCGTCGTAATATCGCCATTTTCCGGTGGGGACCGGAGTGTTCCAGAATGTCGCTAAAAATGGGCGGGCAAGCTCGATGTCTTTTGAATCGGTCAAGTCGAGAGCGCTTGTTGCCGCTGCGTTCATCGCGATGAGTCCCGGAGTAATCGGTCGCGCTTCTGCCGGGTAGGCGGATCCGTCGATGCGGTAATCCGCAAGGTTTGGACGATGCGAGTGAAAAAATCGGAGAAGCCTACGGATGGAATCTTGCTCGAAAGTTTTGGCTTTTTCGCGTTCGCTTTCGCAGATGCCCGGAATATCCCAGTTGAAATCCGTTGCCAGGTTCAAGGCGACGCGCCAGGCGTCTCCGCTGAAACATTCGCTTGTCGGGAAAAAGTCGGTGTGCTTCGGGGAACCGTTGAAATCCGCATAGTCGGGGAAAAGTCCGGTTTCGGGGTGAGAGGCGCGCATGAGGAAGGCGAGGCTTTCGCGATAGACACTTTCCCAGAAAGGGTCTTTGGTTTCCTTGGCGAAAAGTCGGTAGAAGGCGAGCGTGTGGTAGCTCGGATCGGTAAACTCGTTTCCCTTGACGGGTGAAAACCGGACCAGGAAATTTTTGGGGTGGAACATCGCCTGGAGCTTCTCCGAAGGCTTTTTGTGAGCCATCTGCCTAAGCAGGGAAGAAGCTTCGCGTTTATATTCCGAGCGTTTGAATTTCCGGGCGGCGATGAGAAGCGAAGCGGCAAAGTATTCTTCGCCGTCGGGTGCGGCTCCGGCGTCTATCTTGTAAAATCCTTTCGGTTCTTGGCGGATGCCGACTTGCCAGGCGAAGTAGGGGGAAAATTCTCCTCGTGAATTTTTCAGAAACTTTTTTGAAAATTCCCAGAGCGACAGAAACAGAGGTTCCATGCCGAGTTCCGCGGCGATGAACATCCCGTAACTCATGCCTTCGCTGCGAATATCCGAATGCCCGATATCGACGATGTAGCGGAGCTGTTTGAAATCGAAGCAGATTCGCTCGTTTTCCCTGTCACCGTAAAAAAGGCTGCGGAAACATTCCCGAATTTTAGTCTGAACGTCCGCTTCGCTTTTGCCGATAATTCGAAAAGGGCTTTTGAAGTTTTCCGAAAAATTCACCGTACATCCTCTTTCAAAGTTTCAAACAGGGAAGCTCCGTTTTGAAAGAGCCGCGTCCGCATGCCGACCGAAGCCGCTCCGCAAATATCGCGCACGGGATCGTCTCCGACAAATAGTGTCATTTCCGGTGTAGTCCCGAGCCTTTCCAGGGCGATTTCGAAGATTTTTGGTTCGGGCTTCTTGGCGTGGACTTCGCCCGAGATAATTACCGCATCGAGCATTTTTAGAAGGCCGTTTCGGCGCAGGACTTTTCGCACATGGGGGGCGTGTTGAAAATTCGAAATGATGCCGACCTTGACGCCTTTTTCTTTCAAGGAATGCAGCAGGGCTTTCGTTTCCGGGTGAATCGGAATAAAACCTTGCCAGCGGTTCATCGACGTGGCGGCGGTGTGCCTGATCCAATTTTCGTCTGGATTTTTTCCGTAGAGTTTTGCCAGATGCTTTAAGCGGGCTTCATATTCGGTGTAACGATCCTCTTCCAAAATTTGTTCCGAAAAAAAATGTCGACACCTTTTCGCGACCTGTGCCGCTGTCGTGGAAACGCCGAGACTTTTCAACGCTTGCGAGAGATCTTCATGCCAGATGGAGAACGCCTTGGACATGTTGCCGTAGGTGAAGAGAGTCCCATACAGGTCAAAAAGAATGCCGGCGATTTTCATTTTCGGGCTTTGTTAGACTTCGTAATCGATGACGGCGCGATCCGTCGAAACCTTGCCGATGAACTGCTTGATCTCGACGTGAGCGGGAAAATCCTGGTAGAAGTCAAGATCCTTTTTCGAGGCGAATGCGGTAACGAGCCCTAGATCCCAGGCGGCTGCGCTGCGGTTGAAATCGACGCCGGATTCGATGGACAGTAGGCCGGGAACCTTGCCGTCGAGCGTCTTGAAAAGTTCGACGATTTTCTTTCCGTTTTCGGCGGCGGATGCGCCTTCGGCTTCTTTTTTAAGTTTCCAGAGAACGATGTGTTTAATCATGGGATTGTCCTTTCAAGAGTTTGTGATACAGCGAAAGCTGCCGTTCAAAACAGCTCTGCCAACTGAATTTTTTGGCGTAGTCCACGGCGTTCCGCTTGAGGCTAGGCAGATCCATTTTTGAAATTCGGATGATTGCGTCGGCGAGAGCTTGCGGAGTGCGCTCTTCGAGCAGCACCCCGGCGCCCGATGCGCGGAGATGCTCAGCGGCGGCGCCGGTCGATGCGGCAATTAGCGCATCGCCGCAAGCAAGGCTTTCCAGAATGGAAAGTCCAAAGGTTTCCCAGCCGGAAAGCGCAAGCGACAGATCCGTGCTAGCGTAACGTTTCGCCATTTCGCCCGTGCCGTTGATAAATCCTTCGTAGCGGATGTGCTTAAATTTCTTCTCGGCTTCCCTGACTTTCGGAAGGTCTGGTCCTGTTCCCGCAAAGAGAACTGCCGGTTCGCTGCCGAGCTTTTCGCAAAGAATCGGGTAGGCGAGAAGGAAGAGCTTGAGGCCTTTTTCGTCGCAGAACCTGTGCGGAAAAAAGATCGTGAGACGGTTCGGGTCGCCTGCCTTTAATGTCTGGACCAGGTTTTCGTCTCGTGCTTCCGGGCGAAAGGTTTGCAAAGCAACTCCCAGCGGAATCCATTCCAACCGGTTCTTTGCAAAGCCGTTTTTTTCCATGCGGTCAAGTACTTCGTGTGCGCTAGCTTCGAGTTTTCGGTAATCCCGGAAGCTTGCCCTCGCATAGGCAAACGCTGCGGATTCCGCGTAAGCTGCCAATTTGGAAAGTCCCCATTTTTCAAAGAAGCGTCGAACGTAGGTGACGGGAAAATCCGCATGCCAAAAGGCGGTCAGAGCGGAATTCCTTGAAACTTTTTTCGCGGCCCTGGAAACCGCCTTGGGCAGAATATACGGGGAACCGACTTCGATAATATCCGGCTGGTATTTTTCCAGGTAAGGCCGGATGTCCTTTTGCTTCCACAGAAAACGGTATTCCCAGTTTCCGGGAAAGCGGAACGCTTTGCGATGTTCGATAATCAGCGAGTCGGAAATTTTTTCGGTGAAAGTTCTGGCATCGTTCTGGACAAAGACCAAGGTGGCGTCATTTCTTTCTCTGTAAAACTTCATCCGTTCCAAGTGGTAACGCCTGACGCCTCCGCCCGAAGGACTCCAGAAATTGTTGAAATCGACGATGACGAGACTCATTTTTCCTTTTCTTTCATCCGGTAGGACTTGTCCGAGAAGAGAAGGTTCGCTTCGTAGAGGGTCGATCCGGAACCTTTCAGATTGACGGTGAGCCAGAGTGCGCCGTCTTCCTTGCGTTCAATCCAGAATGTCGCGTCCGCATCGCGCAAGTAAGGAGCCGGACCGATGATTTTATCGCCGTCCTTGGTGCATGATCCGCTGACAAAAACAGGAATATCCAAATCCTTGTAAAGATCGAGTGCCGCCGAGGATCGCCGTTCGCAGAGGTCCGGAATATCGGCCCTGTCCGAAATGCGTAGATGGTCGATGCCGTCGATGATGAGAATCAGATTCTGCTTTTCGGAAAGTTCGTTTTGCAGTTCTTTAAGGAATGCGTTGAAATTGAAGGTTTCCGTATCTTCCCAGATTTCGAGCCGTTCCGCTTTGACATAGGAAAGGAGTTGCTGGGTCGCTTCGTGAACGCTTTGGTTTAGGGCGTCGTCCTTGTTCTGCTTGCGGACATTCGCCTCGGAAATCCCGGCGAGCATGGCGACGAATCGGTCAAAGACCTGTCTGCGCGGACTGTCCAGGGCGACGTAGATTACTTTGGCGTCCGGATTTCCTTCGATAAGGTCCAGCGCAAAGGAGGATAGGGCATAGCTTTTGAACCCGAACGGTTCGGACGAGAGAAAATAGTATCCGGGCAAGATGCCGTCGAGCGCATGGGAAAGCGTCGGGAAACTGAAAAGGCGGTAGCCGACATCGGAGTCTGCGTCGCGTGTCATTGCGGAGGCAAAGTTCTCGCGGATGTCCTGGAGAAGTACGGACTTGCGATGCGTGCGCATGGTATCTTCTTCGGTATCCCGGATTTTTTCGAGAAGGAAGTCCGCACCGTTTTGGCGGACGAGCGTATCGACGGTTTCGCCGACGGGCAGGATGATGGATTTAAAGCGCATTCCCTCCGATTCCGCGAGTTCGAGGCTCTTGCGGATGTGGAGTTCCTGGTTCCGGCGATTCGGTTCCTTGCGGAGAACCAACGTGATGCTTTCGGCACCGCAGGCTTTGAGCTTGTAAAGGTGGCTGCGGCTAAAAGGCTGGTACATCGTCGAAACGACGCCCGGAATTCCGGCGAGATCCGCGGTCAGGGCATCGAAAAGCCCTTCGACGACAATCGGATTTTCCACGTCCTGCTGGATGTTGAATGGAATGTCTAGCGGGCCGGAGGCATAAGAAATGTAGGTGTCTTCGTTTGAATTCGGGGTTCCCGCGTTGTCGAGAATACGCCCATAGACGGAATGGATGACGCCTTTGGAATTGCGGGCGGGAATGGTGAGCCGCGGTTCGTGGGATATGTCCAGATTGTCGAGGTAAAAGCTGACTTCGTGGCGTTCTAGCCCGGAGAGCAGGCAGTAGCTGTAAAAGGGTTCCGGGTCGCCGCTATAATATCCGATACCGTAGAGCTTTGCCTGGCCGAGGCTCCAGCCGCGCGCCTTGAGAAATTCCGCCGTGGATTCACTCTTGGTCGCAGCCCAGTGGCAATAGCGGACAAAGCTTTCGAGAACGCGGACTTTTTCGCCTCCGATTTCCTTGTTCTTGTGATGATCCGCTTCGCCGTTTTCAAATTCAACACCCCAAAAATCCAAGGCTTCCTTGCGCGCCGAGTTTTCGTCTAATCCGTTGAAGCGGGTCCGCATGAGAAATTCGATCAGGTCTCCGTCGCTATCGCATTGCAGGCAACGGTAACGCCAATAACCCAGCGTATCGTAAAAGAAGAGGGATGATTCTTCGGGCGCGTGGAAAGGACACTGGGACATCAGATTGCGTCCCCAGCGTCTTAGGGGAATGCCCAGACGTCGCGGATGTGTCTTGACGCGGGAAAGATCGAGCTTCTCTTCTTCGACGAGCATAGGTCACCTCGATTCTAACGATAGAAATTTTTTGAAAACAGAAACGAGATGATCATTGCTTAGCCTTGAGAACTGAGCGTTGAAACCGCGGACGTCTAAGTTTTCGGGAAACGGTACGAGGGATACGCTATGCGGGACACGGGGTTCAGATTTTAGTGGGTAGAACTTAGAGCTTAGAAC
>CAVKXR010000110.1:0-7589 GCA_963660275.1 Oscillospiraceae bacterium | reverse complement strand
GTTTCCCGCTTTATCGTTGAAAATAATAGTGCTGTCAATAATAACAATGCTGTTGTCAAAGGGACGATGAAAGACTTCCACGACGGTAAAAGCTATAGGAGAGTCCGGATCTGTTCCCAAATTTGGATGGCGAAAAATTTGAACGATGAAACTGTTGGCAGTTTTTGGGCGCAGAATGCTCTTTATGTTGTGTAAACAAATAACGATAAATGGTATCGAAAAAGAATAAGTAATGTTTTTTATGGAGAAAGTAGAAAAATGTCCCGTAAAATAATCCGCATTTTAAATGGAATGGTTTCCATTGCATCTAACGATGGAACATTCTTTAATATTCCTATATCTGAACTGAATTTTGAACCGAAAATTGGCGACGAGGTTCAGTGCTTCAAAAATGGCGAAAAGATAATTGTTTTCAAGAAGTCTTCTTCCGATCAGTCGGCATCTTTGCCGCCTTTGCGAAACAATCAAAATGTGCCGGAACAAAATAACTTTGACGATAAACCCAAAAAGAAAAAATCAAACACGTTTTTTGTTTTGCTTACTGTTGTCGTTTTGTTGGTTGCAGGAGGTGTAGGCGCGTATCTGTATTTTGATTTTGGACGAACAGGAACGATGATTGATCCTCGTGATGGGAAAAAATACAAGACGGTTCGGATTGGCTCGCAGATATGGATGGCGGAGAATCTGAACTACGCAGGGAAAAATAGTTTTTGTTACGACAACGACCCGAAGAATTGCGCCGAGTACGGTCGTCTTTATACTTGGTATGTGGCGATGAAAGCATGCCCCACAGGTTGGCATCTGCCAAGTAGCAATGAATGGATTACGCTTGAACGTTTTGTGGCAAAATCTCGTTTTGGCGGAAATACGGATTCCGTTGGCTATGCGCTGAAATCGACAAAAGGATGGTTTGGCTTTGGAAATGGTTCGGATGCCGTCAAATTCGGGGCTCTTCCGGCAGGTTACCGCTACAATGGCAGGAGGTATAGCGATGTTCTCAAGGAAACGTACTTCTGGAGTTCTACGGAGAGTTTTTTTGAGTTTATTCCGGATATTGATATTGGGAAGACCAACGCCGAGACTCGATACTTGAAAGCCATTGGCACGGGTTTGTACTCGTTGGGTGCCTTCAAGTCCAGTGCTAACTCTGTCCGTTGCGTCAAGGATGATTAGGGCGTTACGTTCGCCACAATGTCATTCCCCTGCATGTCCGCCGCGGCGGACGCAGACACGGGAATCTCCTTTCAGATAAGGGATTACCGGGTCAAGCCCGATAATGACATTTAAAGCGAAATTGTCGGGTCAGGCTCGGCAATGACACATTAATATCGCTGGTGGACGACATCGAAAGTAAAAGTCCGCTCGGACGCCACGTATCCCTCATCCCATGTCACACTTCCCGTTTTACCTTTTCTGATTCCTGACTCCTGATTTCTATTAACTCTCCACTAATAACTATCAACTAATCCCTATTCCCTAATCCCTAGTTAAAATCCGCATCGGCCAGCGGTCTTTCGGGCCTGGAATTTCTATCTTTTCCGTGAAAACTTTTTACAGGATTCTTCAACATGCAAGACATGAACGATCAGGTACAGGCTCGGCTCGACAAACTGGAAAAATTCAAGGAGATGGGGGTAAACCCGTATCCGCACAAATTCAATCGCACGCATACGTCCGAAATGCTCCGCGCGCAAAAGGACGAACTTCTGAAATCCGGCGAGAAAATTTCGTTTGCGGGTCGCGTCGTCCGCTACAACCGCAAGGGAAAGCTCTGCTTTATGCACCTGAAGGACCGCTACGGGCGTCTGCAGATCGTCTGTGCGAAGGATATCATCGGCGAAAAGGATTACGAAATCGTCAAGATGACCGACTTCGGGGATTTTCTCGGGGTCGAAGGGACGATGATGGAGACGAAGACGGGGGAATACTCCGTCAAGGCCGAGCGGGTCGTGATGCTTTCGAAAGCGGTGCGCCCGCTGCCCGTTCCAAAGGAAATCATCGACGAGAACGGCAACAAGAAGGTCTTCAACGAGTTCAAGGACGTGGATTCGCGTTACCGCGAGCGTTACATCGACATGGCTCTGAACGATGATGTCCGCGATGTGTTCATCAAGCGGAGCCGTATCCTGCAGGCGATTCGGGAATATCTTCTCGAGAACAAGTTCATCGAAGTGGAAACCCCGACGCTGCAGCCGATTTACGGCGGAGCGAACGCAAAGCCTTTCACCACGCACCACAACGCGGCGGATATGACGCTTTACCTGCGCGTCGCCCCGGAACTTTACTTGAAGCGTTGCATCGTCGGCGGCATGGAACGCGTTTTCGAGTTCAGCAAGAATTTCCGGAATGAAGGCATGGACCGCACGCACAGCCCGGAATTTACGGGACTGGAATTTTACCAGGCGTATGCGGATTACAACGACATGATGGTCCACTTTGAAAACATCTACGAGCGGGCTGCGATCGCCGCGAACGGCACGACGAAGGTGAACTACCAGGGGACGGAAATCGATTTCAAGGCGCCGTGGCCGCGCATTTCCATGTATGACGCCCTGAAGCAGTATGCCGGTTACGACGTGAAGTCCATGTCGGATGATGATCTCAAGGCGGAACTGAAACGGCTCGGAGCGACGATGGACGGCGAATGGAGCCGCGGTCGCGCGATCATCGAGCTTTTCGAGTTCACGGTGGAAAAGAAGCTTGTCCAGCCGACGTTCATCAAGGACATGCCAAAGGAAAGCACGCCGCTCTGCAAGAGCCATCGCGAAGACGCCGATTTGATCGAACAGTTCGAACCATATGCGAACGGCTGGGAACTCGGAAACGCCTACACGGAGTTGAACGATCCGATTCGCCAACGCGAGCTTCTCGAAGACCAGGTCCGGCGCGGGCGTGGCGGCGAAGGCGAAACGCATCCGATGGACGAGAACTTTATCCATGCGGTGGAGTCGGGGCTTCCTCCGACAGGCGGTGTAGGTTTTGGCATCGACCGCATGGTGATGCTTCTCACGAACCAGCAGACCATCCGCGATGTTATCCTCTTCCCGCTGATGAAACCGGAAAACTAGTTTGGCGAAGAGCCGGCGAGACGTCGGCGATTCCTTTCGGAGTTCTATGAACAAGTTAGAATGGCTCATCGCTTGGCGGTATCTGGGCGCGCAGCGCAAAAGCCTCTTCATTTCGCTGATAGGCATTTTCAGTATGCTGGGCGTGAGCATCGGCGTATTCGCGATGATTGTCGCGCTCTCGGCGGTGAACGGCTTTGAAAAGGAAGTCACCGCGCAGATGATTGGCAAGGATGCGCACTTTGAAATGTACGCTTACCACGGCGATCCGGTCGAAGGCTACGATTCGCTCGCACTCCAGGTGATGGAAAACGACTCGGACGTGGTTGCCAGCGCACCGTTCATCATCTACAAGACGGGCATCAGCTCGAAAAAGGTGAACGACGGAATCGTCCTCTACGGAATCGATGCGGAACGCTCGGCGAAGGTGACGAACCTTTCGGAAAACATCGTGAGCGGCAAGTATTCGCTCGACAGTCTCCCCGATGCGATGGGGGAACTTCGCCCCGCGGTCATTCTGGGCGTTTCTCTGGCGAACCGGCTGCGCGTTCTCGTGGGAGACAAAATCATCATCCAGACTTTCCAGAGTACGGAATCCGCGCTTTCTTCGGGCGGTCCCAAAATCCTTTCGTGCGTCGTGTCCGGGATTTTTGAAACGGGCATGTATGAATACGACGGGAACATCGCCTATATAGGAATTCCCGAGGCGCAGAAGCTGCTGTCGATGGGCGATGCCGTTTCGGGCATCCAGTTCCGGGTCAAGGACCAGTGGAAAGCGGAAGAGAGCGTTGCCCGGGCGGGTTCTGTCGTCGGCTATCCGTATTACTTCATCGACTGGAAGACAAAAAATGTCACGCTCCTCAAATGGATGAACTACGAGAAGTTCATCGTGGCGGCGATCATCTGCCTTATCATTCTCGTGGCGGCGTTCAACATCATCAGCTCGCTCATCATGGTCGTGACGGACAAGACGAAGGAAATCGGGATTCTCCGCAGCATGGGCCTTTCGAAAGGCGGCATCATGCGGGTGTTCATGCTGATGGGTTCCTTTATCGGCGTGGGCGGGACGCTTCTCGGCGGAACACTTGGGCTTGTCCTCTGCGCGCTCCAGCAGGCGTACCACTTTGTGAAGCTTCCCGGCGACGTGTATGTGCTTCCCTATTTCCCGGTGCTGATCGAACCGCTTGACGTGGTTTTGGTCTTTGCCTGCGGTATTTTCCTTTGTACGCTTTCGACGCTGCTTCCGGCCTGGAAGGCTTCGAAACTCGATCCTGTGGGAGCGATTCGCCATGAATGAAATTTTACTCGAAACGAGGTCGCTTACCCGGGTCTTTGCGGAAACGGGCGAACGTCTTGAAATTTTGAAAGGCGTCGATTTTTCCCTTGCGGCGCATGATTTCTGCGTGCTGACCGGGGCTTCGGGGTCGGGAAAATCCACCTTCCTGAATCTCGTCGGTGCGCTGGATACGCCGACTTCCGGGGAAATCCTCTTTGAAGGCAAGAGCCTTGGGAAAATGTCCGCAGCGGAAAAGGATGCGTATCATTCGAAAAAGGTCGGGTTCGTTTTCCAGTTCCACCATCTGCTTGCGGAATTTACCGCCATCGAGAACGTCTGCGTCCCGGCGAGAATTCGGAATGCGCGGGAATCGCTTTCGGAAATTCGCTCGCGGGCAGAGGAACTTCTTTCGGCTGTCGGCCTGAAGGACCGGATGAAGCATTTGCCGCGGGAACTTTCCGGCGGGGAAAGGCAGCGCGTCGCCGTTGCGCGGGCCTTGATGAACCGCCCGGACATTCTCTTTGCCGACGAACCGAGCGGAAACCTCGACGAAAAAAACGCCCGGATGCTCAACGAACTTTTCAAACAAATTAACGAAGATTACAGACAGACTCTGCTGGTCGTGACGCACGACGAGCGCATGGCGGAATACGCGACAAGCCGTGTCCACATGCACGGAGGAAAAATTGTCCCATTTTCAAAGGAGGCTTCCTGATGCCTGGTCGTTTTACGGATCGAGTGAAGAAAGTTTTGGAATATGCACGAAAAGAAGCCCGCCGCCTGAATTCGGAACATGTCGGGACGGAACACATGCTGCTCGGCATTGTCCGCGAAGGCGCGGGAGTCGCCGCAGCCGCGTTAAAGACGCTCGGGGTGGATCTGGAAAATCTTGCGCAGGACGTGGAACGTTCCATTTCGGGAAACGGCGGTATGATGACCATCGGGACCCAGTTGACGTTTTCGGACCATGCGAAGGCCGTTCTGCAGTCGTCCGCCCTCGAAGCCCAGATGCTCGACGACAACTACATCGGAACGGAGCATGTTCTCCTTTCCCTCTTAAAAACCGCCGAATGCCAGGCTGCGGCTGCGCTCTCCGCGGCAGGTGTCGAATACACGACGCTCAAGCAGGCGATTGAAAATGTCAAGGACGAATCCCGTCCGCAGCGGATGGATTCCATCCAGAATTTCGCCCCGCGCCGTCCGGAGCGTGAAAGCAAGTCCAAGACGCCGATCCTCGATCATTTCGGGCGCGATCTTACGGCTCTCGCCCGCCAGGGAAAGCTCGACCCGATCATCGGACGGTCTGCGGAAATCGAGCGGCTGATCCAGGTTCTCTGCCGCCGCAAAAAGAACAATCCGGTTCTCATCGGGGAACCCGGCGTCGGAAAGACCGCCATCGTGGAAGGTCTCGCCCAGAAAATCGTCGAAAAGAAAATCCCCGAGATTCTCGAAAACAAGCGCGTCATCACGCTGGACGTCGCCGCGATGGTCGCTGGCACCAAGTACCGCGGGCAGTTCGAAGAACGCTTGAAAGCCCTGATTATGGAACTCCAGAGAAACGAGAACGCAGTCATCCTCTTTATCGACGAGCTGCATACGATCGTGGGGGCTGGCGGTTCGGAAGGGAGCCTTGACGCTTCGAACATTTTCAAGCCTGCGCTTGCCCGCGGAGAACTCCAGTGCATCGGAGCGACGACTGTCGATGAATACCGAAAGTACATCGAAAAGGACGCCGCGCTTGAACGCCGCTTCCAGAAGATTCTGGTGAATCCGCCGACTGTCGAGGAATCCGTCATCATTCTGAACGGGCTTGTCGATCGCTATGAAAAGCATCACAAGGTGAAGTACACGCCGGAAGCGATCCGCGCCGCGGTCGTTTTGGGGGACCGTTACCTTTCGGAACGTTTCCTGCCGGACAAGGCGATTGACGTCATCGACGAAGCGGGAGCGAGGAAACGCTTGGAAAGCATGGCCGTGCCGCCGGAACTCCGCGACATGGAAGCGAAACTTGCCGAGACGAACGCGAAGAAGGAAGAGGCGATGCGCACGGAGAAGTTCGAGGATGCGGCGAAGTGCCGTGACGCTTCGGAAGAACTCCAGAAGAAAATCGCAGCGGTCAAGGAAGGCTGGCTCGAAAAGCGCAAGACGGAATGTCTGGTCGTCGATGAAGATGTCATTCGCGACGTGATAAGCAAGATGACGGGAATTCCCATTTCGCGCCTCGCCGGAGCGGAGACGAAAAAGCTCCTGAACCTCGACAAGGAAATCAAGCAGCGGATTATCGGGCAGGACCGGGCGGTGGATGCCGTCGTCCGTTCGATTCGGCGTTCCCGGGCGGGAATCCGCGATACGTGCAGACCGATGGGAAGCTTCCTCTTTCTCGGGCCTACAGGCGTCGGGAAAACGGAACTCGCCAAGGTTCTTTCGTTGTCGCTCTTCGGTTCCGAGGATTCGATGATTCGGATTGACATGAGCGAATACATGGAAAAGCACAGCATTTCCCGCCTGATCGGCGCGCCTCCGGGATATGTCGGCTACGAGGAAGGCGGCGGACAGCTGACCGAAAAGGTTCGCAAGCGTCCGTATTCCGTGGTCCTTCTCGACGAGATAGAAAAGGCGCATCCCGATGTGTATAACCTGTTGCTCCAGATTCTCGACGACGGGCAGCTGACGGACAGTTTCGGTCGGAAGATCAATTTCAAGAACACGATTATCATCATGACGTCGAATGTCGGAGCGCGTGAAGTCAAGCACAGCGCGGGCATGGGCTTTACCAAGCTCTCGGAAAGCGACGATTTCGAACGGATGGAAACGACGATTCGGGAAGAGGCGAAAAATGTCTTCTCTCCGGAATTCCTGAACCGTATCGACGACCAGATCGTGTTCCGCAGCCTGAACAAAGCGGACCTGATCCGGATTGTCGATATTCTTTTGGGAAATGTCCAGAAGAACCTTTCGGAACGCGGCATTCTGCTCGAATTTACCGAAAAGGCGAAAGAGATTATCGCGGAGCACGGATACGATCCCGCCCTCGGCGCGAGGCCGCTCCGCAGGAGCATCCAGCTGCTGGTGGAAGATGAACTTTCCGAAGGGCTTCTGCTCGGAACCTTTACGGACTTTTCGACGATTGGAATCGACGCGTCTCCCGACGGGAAGAAGCTCGTTTTCAAAAAAGAAGATTTGCCGGGAAAAGAACAGCAATAAGGAGCGATTCTATGGCAAACGTGGATCTCTTGGAACTGGCACAG
>CAVKXR010000109.1:0-7590 GCA_963660275.1 Oscillospiraceae bacterium | reverse complement strand
CTCATAGACGTCTTCCGGATTTCCGTCTTGCACGATTTGCCCGTTATACATGACGAGGATTCGGTCGCTCACGGCAATCGCTTCGTCCTGGTCGTGCGTGACGAGGATAAATGTCGTGTCGGTTTTTCGTTGGAGTTCGCGGAGTTCCACTTGCAATTTCTTGCGGAGGCTTGCGTCGAGAGCGGAAAGCGGTTCATCGAGAAGGAGAATATCCGGCTTGTTTACAAGCGCCCGCGCAAGGGCGACCCGCTGTTTCTGTCCGCCGGAAAGCGTCGCCGGCATCTCTTTGGCGAGATCCGAGATGTTCACGATTTCCATCATCTCGTTTACGCGCCGTTCGATTTCTTCTTTCGGGATTTTTTGGCTTTTGAGCCCGAAAGCGATGTTGCCAAAAATGTTCAGGTGCGGAAACAGCGCGTAGTTCTGGAAAACCGTGTTGATGGGACGCTTCGAGGGAGACTTGTTCGAAATGACCTTTCCGCTCAGGACAACTTCGCCCTTGTCCGCCTTTTCGAATCCGCCGATGATGCGGAGAAGCGTCGTCTTGCCGCAGCCCGAAGGTCCGAGCAAAGTGACGAATTCGCCATCGCGGATAAATACGTTTATTCCCTTGAGCACGGCTTTTTTGCCGAAGCTCTTGTAAACGTTGCGGATGTCCAGGTCAAAGTTTTCTCCGCTCGGGGGCAAAGGATCCATTTCGAATCTCCATAAAATAAACGCTTTGATTCCGACTTGCAAATTTAAAAAGTTTGCACCGGATGTTTAGGGATTTTGCGTAAAATTTATGTGCTAGAATGGAGTTGTGGGAAGCGGGACGGGAGGTTGCTAGGGATTAGGGAATAGGGATTAGTTGATAGAAATCAGGAATCAGTAGGCAAAAAGGGAAGCGGGACAAGGAAAGCGGGATGAGGAATATTCGAGCGAACCCTCTAAAATGACAGTAAACGAAAAACAGCTTGCTAACCTGTCATTGCCGGGCATAGCTCGACAAGCTCGCTAACCTGTCATTGCCGGGCTTGACCCGGTAATCTAGATTCCCCGTGTCTGCGTCCGCCGCGGCGGACAAGCACGGGAATGACAGACACTATAGCGAGCTGCGGAATGACATCGTACCGTGTCCCGCTTTCCTCTTCCCGCGAATTTAAAAGTCCACAGTTCTAATTCCTATTCCCTCATTCCGTGTCCCTCACTCCGCTTCCCGAAAATTTAAAAGTCCGCCGTTCTAGGCCCTTTCTCCGGATTAGAAACTTCAGCCTTTAACTGCGGATATTTGGGAAGCATCCGAATTTGCCGGTAGGAATTATTTTTGGTGTCAAGCTCCAGGAAAATGTTGGAATCTCCAAGGGAAAGCATGACGAACTTGGGCGTGAGGACTTTCAGGTATTTGTTCACCTGAACTTGCAGCGCAGCAGGGGAATCTACGCCCGGACGCTTGCATTCGACGAGCAGCCAAGGCTTTTGAACGCTATTTCCTTCGCGGAAATCGTGGACCAGAATATCGACCCGGTCCGAATTTCTCGGCGCGATGTTTTTCAGGGCGAATTCCGTTTCGACGAGATGCAGAGGGACGGAAAGAGTTTCGACTAGCCATTGGACGACGCGCTGTCGCACCGCTTCTTCCGGCGTCAAGGAAACAAACTTTTTCCGTGACGGATCAAAGACGTTTTCCATCTCTCAAGGCTACGGGTTTGTGCGGAACGGATACTGGGAAAACGGGGGAATGTGAAACTCTTCCTTGAGGTCGTCCCAGCGGATCAGCCGATTTTTCCAGATGTATTTGCGGTAAAGGCGGCGAGCGACGCGGCTCGTGATTTCGTAGGGAATCGTGTGGTGCGCCTCGGCGACGGATTCCATGGAAATGCGCGGGTCTGCGCCGCCATCGACGACTTCGACCGTTTCGCCGATTTGAACGTCCGGGATGCGGCTCACGTCAACCATCGTCGCGTCCATGCACACGCGTCCGAGGATCGGGCAGAGCTGGTTCCGGATGAGGACGTAACCGTTGTTGTATTCGCCGCGCAGATATCCGTCTCCGTAGCCGATTGCAATTGTCGCGACCTTTGTCGGCTGCTGGGCGACCCAGTACTGGCCGTAGGAAACCGCTTCTCCCGTGGGAACCTCGTGAATCGTTCGGATGGTGGATTTAATCGTCATCATGGGCTTCAGTTCCGGATATTCGAAACCTTCGGGCGGCGTCGCGCCCATCGGATTGTAGCCGTAGAGGACCAGTCCCGGACGGACCATGTCGAAATGGCTTTCGGGATGTCTGAGCGTTCCCGCGGAACTCGAACAGTGGCAGATTTTCGGGCGGATGCCTTCGTTCGCGAGAAGTTCCACCAGGTTGGAAAAACGGTCGATCTGACGCTGCGTGCTGGCGTTGGATGCCCGGTCGAGCATGTCCGCCGTCGCCAAGTGCGTGAACATTCCCTCGACATCGAGATGCTTCAGGGAGAGAATCTGGCGAATCGATTCGAAATCGTCAAAGCGGACGCCGTAGCGGTGCATTCCCGTGTTGATGGCGAGATGCGCCTTTGCGGAAAGCCCGTTTTCTTCCAGGAACCGGTCAAAGGCTACTGCGGTTTTTACGTCCGAGAGAGCGGAAGTCAGCCCGAATTCCACGAGATAGGGAAAATCCGCCGGGATGCAGGGACCGAGAACGAGAATGTCCAGATCCATGCCGTATTGCCGCAAAAGCATTCCTTCCGAAAGATGCGCCACGCCTAAAAAATCCGCTCCGCTGTATTTGGCGGCGAACGAGCAGGCGAGCGATCCGTGCCCGTAACTGTCGGCCTTGACCGGCAGGAGAATTTTCGTATGCTTGGGGATGGACTTGCGGACAAACTGGATGTTGCTCGCGAGAGCGTCCAGGTTGATTTCTATCCAGTTCGGGCGCGTGATGTTCTTTAAATCGGGAGGAAGGGAAGGCAAATTCATGCTGGAAATATAGATTAAACAGGGAACAGCGGACGTCTAAGTTCTTGGGAAGCGGTACGAGGGACAAGGGATGCGGGATTTCGAGATTATCGGGTCAAGCCCGATAATGACATTTGACGGATCTATGCCCGGTAATGACAGGTTAGCGACTATTTACAGCCATTCCTCCAGGATGACCGCTAGGAGGAAAGATTCGCTCAGACTTTTCTCTCCACTGACCACTGATTCCTGAAATCTGTTTCCTGATTTCTCACAGCGATTAACTAAAGCTTCGCTCAGGAATCACTCGTGATAGAGCTTTGCCGTCTGGTATTTGGGAGCGGTCGTGAGGTTTACCCGCAGGCGGCGGAACACATCGACATCGACCTGGGCGAGGATGACGCTTGCGTGGACTTCGGCGTGTTTCAGCTCCGGGAGCTTTTCGAGGGCGCGCTTCGCGTTTTCGTCGGAAAGGGCGCAGACGGAAAGGGCGACGAGAACTTCGTCCGTGTGAAGCCGCGGATTCTTGTGCCCGAGCTGCTTTGTCTTGAGATTCTGGATTGGCTCGATGACATTGGGTGAAAGCAGCTGCATGTCGTCCGGGAGTTTTGCCAGGTGTTTCAGCGCGTTGAGAAGCATCGACGAGCACGCTCCGAGAAGGGAAGTCGTCTTGCCGGTGACAATCGCTCCGTCGGAAAGCTCGATGGCGACCGCGGGACCGCCCGTTTCTAGAGCCTTCTTTTCGGCGACGACAGCGACTTTTCTGTCTTCGGGCTTGATATGCGCTTGTTCCATGACAAGCTTCAGCTTATAGACCTGGTCCTTTTCGGCGTGGCCTTTTCGGACTTGGCAGAGCGCGTTGTAGTAGCGTCGGATGATTTCCGCGTTGGCGGCTTCTTTAACCGCCGCGTCGTCGATGATGCAGTTTCCCGCCATGTTCACGCCCATGTCCGTCGGGGACTTGTAGGGGGAATTTCCCATGATGCGGTGGAAGATCGCATTCAGGACGGGGAAGATTTCCACGTCGCGGTTGTAGTTCACGGTCGTCTTCCCGTAGGCTTCCAGATGGAACGGGTCTATCATGTTCACATCGTTCAGGTCCGCGGTGGCTGCCTCGTAGGCGAGGTTCACCGGATGCTTGAGCGGAATGTTCCAGATGGGGAAGGTTTCGAACTTGGCGTAGCCCGCCTTGACGCCGTGCTTGTTTTCGTGATAGAGCTGCGAAAGGCAGACGGCCATCTTTCCGCTGCCGGGACCTGGCGCCGTCACCACGACCAGCTCGCGGGATGTTTCCACGAATTCGTTCTTGCCGTAGCCGTCATCGCTCACGATGAGCGGAATGTCCGAGGGATATCCGGCGATGGGGTAGTGCCTGTAAACTTTCAGTCCAAGGTCTTCAAGCTTTTTCTGGTAGGCGATGGCGCTCGCCTGGTTTTCGAAGCGGGTCAGCACGACGCTGCTCACGTAAAGCCCGTAATCGCGGAACGCGTCGATGAGCCGCAGAACGTCCATATCGTAGGTGATGCCGAGGTCGCCGCGGACCTTGTTCTTTTCGATGTCGCCCGCATGAATCGCGATGATGATTTCCGCCTTGTCCTTCAGCTTTTCGAGCATCCGGATCTTGCTGTCGGGAGCGAACCCCGGGAGAACGCGGGACGCGTGGAAGTCGTCGAACAGTTTCCCGCCGAATTCCATGTAGAGCTTTCCGCCGAACTGGGCAATCCGTTCCGCAATCCTTTCGGACTGCATCTTGAGGTAGGCGTCGTTGTCAAAACCGATTTTATACATAAGCGAAAACCCTTGATTTGGGCACAAATATAGTTTTTAACGGAATTTTGGCGGTCATCCCGAGGCGGGGCGAAGTTTCTCTCTGATGTCATTCCCTAGCTTGTCCGCCGCGGCGGACGCAGACCGGGGAATCCCTTTTTGGCGGGGGGAGAAACGGGAATCCCGGAAAGGCGGCATGAAAATGGTATCTTTGGGATCTATGAGCGAACGGAAGGAATACGAAATGTCTGAACTCATTGAAGAAATTTCAATGGGTCCTTTCGGTTCGAACATCAAAGTCGAATGCTTTACCGATTCCGGCATTCCGGTTTTAAACGGAAGTAATCTAGTCGGTTTCCGATTGAACGAGGATTCTTTCAATTACGTCACAGAAGAAAAAGCAAAATCCCTCGGCAAAGCAAATGCATACCGCGGTGATATCGTCATCACGCACCGAGGAACTCTCGGACAAATCGTATTTATTCCGCAGAACTCAAAATTTGAACGCTATGTAATTTCACAGAGCCAGTTCAGAATTCGCTGCAACGAAAAGGTTCTGCCTGAATACCTCGTGTATTACTTCCATTCTCGCGAAGGTCAATACAAGCTTCTTTCTAACGCATCTCAAGTAGGCGTTCCGTCTTTAGCCCGTCCGACAACAACATTTCAAAAGCTTAAAGTTACAATTCCAAGTGTAGCGGAACAGCGTCGCATCGCGGAAATCCTCGGGAGCCTCGACGACAAGATTGAGCTCAACGACGCGATAAACAGGAACCTGGAGGAACAGGCGCAGGCACTCTTCAGGAACTGGTTCGTCGACTTCGCCCCCTTCGGCGGGAAGATGCCCGGGGGGTGGAAAGAAACGACATTAGGTGACGTGTGTTTAAAAGTTACCGATGGATCGCATTTTAGCCCGCAAGACGATCCAACCGCGCCTTATCCCATGTATTCCGTAAAAGATATGGAAACCTACGGCTTCAATTCTAACAACTGCAAGCATATTTCTGCAGAAGATTTTGAAAAAATGAAAGTCGGGGACTGCGTTCCAAAAGTCGATGACATTCTTGTCGCCAAAGACGGCAGCTATCTAAAAGAAATTTTCATCTGCTCCGAAGAACGAGAAGAAGCCGTTCTTTCTTCAATAGCAATTTTCAGACCCGACAAGAAAAAGATTCTTCCAAAAATCTTACTGTTCTTGTTAAAACAGCCTTCTGTTCGAAAAGACGTTGGAGACAACTTCGTGTCGGGATCCGCTTTACCAAGAATCGTATTGAAGGATTTCAAGAAATACCAATTTATTTTGCCGTCAATAAATGCCCAGCAAGATTTAGCAAAAATGCTGAATTCTATTCGAAAGCAAATACAGAATAATGTTGATGAAAATCAACATTTAACTTCCCTCCGCGACACCCTTCTTCCCAAGCTGATGCACGGTGAAATGGCGAAAGGCGCCGCTGTTTAAGCCGATAAATTTCCGGTTGAAAAAAGGAAGCGTTGCCGCTTCCTCGTTGGGTGCTTTATAAGGACTGCTTTTGGAGTATTTTGGGGGATCGCTTTTTGGCGAAGTTCCCGGCGAGCGCAAGGATTGCGGAAACCGCCATGGCGGTCATCGTCGGGCCGATCGGGGATTCGCCAGCGAACTGGTAAACCCCGAAGCCGAAAGCCCACGCGACGAGGTTCCACACCGGAAGCGGGCGTTTCACGATATAGTGGGAGACGGCGAAGACGGCCGCCATCGGTGCGAAGACGGAAGCGATGAGGTTGAGAAAGGTCGCGTAGCGGTCGATGATTCCCGAGGCGGAAAGGATCACGCCGAGTGCGCAGACGACAACGCCCACGATTTTCGGGTTCAGCTTGCCGCAAAGCGTTTTCGCGGATTCCCCGGCGGAATAGGCGTCGAGAAATGTCGTGGTGACGGTCGAGAATACCACGATGAGGATGCCGGGAATTCCTAGTCCGACGGAAAGGATTGCCGTGGGGAGGTCGCCTGCGCCGGAAGAGGCGATGAGAATGCCGATGGCGTACATCCAAATGCTGGTAAACGTATAGATGATTGCCGAAGTCGCTGTCGCGGCGAAAGGACGCTCGGCGTTTTTCGTGTAGTCCGAAACGAGCGGAAGCCAGGAGAGCGGCATCGCGACAGAAAGTTCAAAGGCTGCCCAGAAGGAAAGCGTTTCCGTAGCGGTGTTCGAAGCGGCGCTGGCGGAACCGAAGAGCCTAAAGGTGAGAATCCCGACGAGGACGGCGAGAAGAGCCATGGCGACAGTCGCGATGTGGGCCGAGTCCTTTAGCCCGATGAAAATCCAGACGGCGACGAGAACCGCAAGCCCGATGGAAAGAAGCGTGGCGTTCAGCGGCAGTTCGAGACCTCCGAGAGCGGACGCTCCCTGCGCAATCATCACGGAAGTCCACCCGATGAGCTGCAAGAGGTTTAACAGGGCGAAGAACTTGGCACCGTTTTTCCCGAAAGCGGAAGCGGTCGAGTCCATCGCGTTGAGCCGCGCCTTTGCGCCGATAAGCCCGACGGCAAAGAGGAGCGCTCCGCCTAGAAGATGTCCGAGAATTAAGGCTTTCCAGTTGTTGCCGGACTGGATGCCCGCTTCGATTTCCGCGACGGAGACCGCCGCGCCAAACCAGATGAGACCACTGGCAAAAATGCCTGTACCTTGACGATTCATTATACCTCCGCAGGAATTACCCTGATCAGGTTTTCGGGTTTGTTCTCAGCATCCGCACACCGTGTGCGGTAGCACCCCGAATGAGTGCGACAAATGTAGAATATTTTTGGATATTGGCAGGACTGTGGACATTTAAATTTTCGGGAAGCGGTACGAGGTATATGGGATGAGGAAATTCGAGATTATCGGGTCAAGCCCGATAATGACAAGTTAAACGACATTACTAGTGGAT
>CAVKXR010000108.1:0-7716 GCA_963660275.1 Oscillospiraceae bacterium | reverse complement strand
ATATAATACTGCGGTTTAAAAGAACGGGGTATTCGGGAAAATCGATGGATATGGAAAAGATGGAATATCCGATACCTGGAGGAGCAGCCTCGTAAAAAACTGTTAATCAGGGAAATTCTATGCTTCCATTTTTAAAAGACAGATTGAGCGATTACGATGCGAACTTGTTCATCGATGAATTGATGGACGCTTCTATGCTCCTAGGAACATTGGATGCGAAAGTTCGTTTCTACAAGTTTAACGAAGTCCTTTTGCCGATGTTTCACAGCAAGGAAGCGATCGCTTCGATGTATATCGAAGGAACACAGACGACTGTTTCCGATGTCTTTGAAAACAACTTGACGGCAAAGATTTCGGACGATAAGATCTATACGGAATATGCGAACCACCTTTCCGCCTTGAGGTTCGGCGAGGATTTCTTAAGGACGGATTCTTTCTCGCACGACTTTATCCAGGAATTTCATGCATTGCTTTTGAAAGATCTGAACGGAGCTAATAACAATGCTTTGAAAGGTCGGTACAAGGCGTGTGACAATCGCATCGTCAACTCTTTTGGCAAGGTTGTTTTTGAACCGCCTTCGCATACCGAGACAAAAAAATATATGGACGAACTCATCCATTTTCTGAATAACAGAAATGATGGCGTCAATCCGCTGGTAAAGGCCGCTATCGCCCACGCCCAATTTGAATCGGTTCATCCCTTTGAAGATGGAAACGGACGACTTGGCAGAGCCCTGGTCAGTTTGTATTTGTATAAGTCCGGTCTTGTCCACCGCCCCTATTTTTACCTGAGCGAGGCGATAAGCCAGGATCGGATTGTCTATTATGGAAAATTGGACAGTTCCCGAAAATCCGATTACAACGAATGGATTATTTTTTTTCTTCGCAAAATTGCGGCTCAGGCTAGACGGCAGATTAACTATATCGATGTATTGGATAATTTGTACGAAAAGACGCGGACGATCGTAAGCGATTCCGTGAACAGCCCGAAGTTCGATGCCATCATGGAAATCCTTTTCAAGCAGCCGATTTTAACATCCAAGGCTCTGTCCGAACGTTTGCTCGTGACCGTAGGACAGGCGAAACGCTATCTGGAAGTCTTGGAGAAAAAACAGGTCCTTTTCGGAAGTGACCGCAGACGGAATAAGCTTTACTACTTCTTGGAATTGCTGGAAGCGATGCGGCTTTCCTGACTTCTGTCTGGGTGGATTGCGATGCCGATGCGGAATTTCGGGGAATAAAAGCCTGCTTCTCTCGCCCTCTTCCCAAATCTCGATTTATATTTAGTTTGTGAAAAGTATTGACGGACGAACTCAACTGCTCGCCATTTTCGGAAATCCTGTCGGTCATAGCAAGTCTCCTTGTATGCACAACGCGGTTTTCGAAAAGCTGGTCATTCATGCGGCGTATGTGCCGCTTTCCCCCGAGCTTTCCGATTTAGGGAAGGCCATCCAAGGCTTTCGCGCGATGAAGTTTCTCGGCGCGAATGTCACAATTCCATTCAAGGAAAAGGTCGGCGAATATCTCGACGGGCTTTCTGAAATTTCCCGCTTTACGGGCAGCGTGAACACGCTTTACTGGGAAGACGGAAAAGTCGGCGGTCGCCTGCTCGGGACGACGACGGATCCTTACGGAGCGCTTCTCGACCTTGCGGAAAACGGAGTTCCGGTGAAAGGTTCGCGCATCGCGATTCTCGGAAACGGCGGAGCGGCCCGTTCAATCGCCTACGCGATGCTTTCGGAGGGCGTGGAAAGCCTCACGATCGTTTCGCGGAATGCGGCTCGCGGAGCGGAACTTGCCGCTGCGCTTTCGGATGCGTTTCCGCAAAAAAATACTGTTGGGCATGTTCTCTTTGGCGAGTTTGAAAAAATCCGGGATTCGCTGGACTTGGTCCTGAACGCGACGAGTGTCGGGATGACGCCGAACGAGACGGAGACGCCGCTTCCGAGGGAAATGCTTTCGCCAAATTTTGTCGTGTGCGATATCGTCTATGCGCCTGCGGAGACGAGGCTTCTTCGCGAAGCGAAATCCGTCGGCTGCAAAACGGTCGGCGGTGCCGCGATGCTTGTCTATCAAGGCGCAAAAAGTTTTGAATACTGGTTTCCCGGTAAAAAGGCGGATATTTCTACGATGAAAACGGCGATTGGCCTTGCGGAGGAAAGATGATGGAATCCTTGAATCAGACCGTCTATTTTACGGGCTTCATGGCGAGCGGCAAGAGTCGGATTGGGCATGCTGTCGCGGAACGTTTTCATGCGACATTTATCGATACCGATGCGACGATCGTGGAGCGAGAGGGAAAAAGCATTTCGGAAATTTTCGAAGAGGATGGCGAAGCGGCCTTTCGAAAAATGGAATTGTCCCTAATCGAGGAAATCGCAGCGGACCCTTCACCGAAAGTGGTCGCTCTCGGTGGGGGAACCTTGACGCAAAGCGCGGTCGTTTCGCTGATCCGGAAAACGGGATTGATCGTCCGGCTTTGGGCCTCGCCGGAAGTTCTTTCGGAGCGGATCGGTCGAAAGGATACGCGTCCGCTGATGTCGGGACTTTCTCCGGAGGAACGCCTCGATAAGGTCAAGGCGATGCTTGCCGAAAGGGAATCGCGTTATGCGCTTGCCGATTTCAGCGTGGAAAGTACGAATGAATCCGAGGAACGGGTCGTTTCGGCGGTGATGCGCGGGTTGCAATTCTGGAAGTCTCGGACGGTCTATGTGGAACCATCCGGCGGTTCGCACTATCCGATTTTCATTGGACACAAATTAATTTCCAAGTTTTCGACGCTTCTCTCCGGGCTTCGGCTCGCTCCAAACGATTCTTTCCTTGTCTGCACGGACACGACGATTGCGAAAGCGCAATCCCGTAACTTGGGAATGCTCCGGCATGAGGCGGGCAACTGTCCCGTTTTCAAGTTTCGCGCGGGGGAAATTTACAAGAACCTGAACAGCTTGAACCAGCTTTTCACGTTTATGCTGCGGAGACGCTTTAGCCGCAAATCGTGTCTGCTCCAGCTTTCTGGCGGGGTTGTCGGCGATATGGCGGGATTTGCCGCGGCGACGTACCAGCGCGGAATTTCGTTTGTACAGATTCCCACGACGCTCCTTGCGATGGTTGACAGTTCAGTCGGCGGAAAGGTGGCGGTGAATCACCCGGAAGGAAAGAACATGATCGGCGCGTTTTACCAGCCGAAGGCGGTTGTCTGCGATCTAGATACGCTTTCGACGCTACCCGATTCGGAATACCTTGCGGGACTTGCCGAAGTCGTCAAGTATGGCGTGATTTACGACGAGGAGTTCTTTGCGTATCTGGAACAGAATGTGCAAAAAATCCTTTCTCGCGATGCGGAAGCTTTGACGCATATCATTCGGCGCAGCTGTGAAATCAAGGCGGAAGTTGTAGGCATTGACGAGAAGGAACTCGGACTTCGGGCGATTCTGAACTACGGGCACACCTTTGGGCATGCGATTGAAAACTTGCACCACTACGAGTTTTCGCATGGTATCGGGGTGAGTCTCGGAATGCGGGTCGCTGCGCGCCTCGCCCAGATGCTCGGGCTGATTTCGGAGGAAACGGAAATGCGCCAGACTGCGCTTCTCGATGCCTACGGATTTCCAAAGACTGTCGAAGGCGTCACCGCCGATGCGGCCTGGGAGGCGATGGGTGTCGATAAAAAGGTGGAAAAGGACAAACGCGTCTATATTCTTCCGACGCGAATCGGCGAAGTGAAGAAAGTCGCGAATGTCGAAGAAGCCTTGGTCAAGGAAGCCTGGAAAATTGTCTTGCCGGAGGTTTGCGCATGAGTATCCTGGTGACGGGCGGAACGGGTGCTCTCGGATTTCATATCCTCGCGACCGTGACGCGGAACGGCGAGAGCCTTTTTAGCTTTAGCGATGAACAGCCGCAGCCGTGGCAAAAAATTTCCGATGTGGTGTATCGCACGGGAAACCTCCTGAATTTCAAGGATGTTCTCTCCGTGGTGAAGGAAACCGCTCCCCGGGCCATCTTCCATTTGGCGAGCCAGTCGAGCGTGGGGCTTTCGTACAAGAAGCCTTACGAAACGCTCAGCACGAACCTTCTCGGGACGCAGAACCTGCTCGAAGCGGCCCGCCAGATTGTTCCCGAAGCGAAGATCCTCTTGCTCAGTTCGAGCGAAATTTACGGACGCGCGAACGGGACGCTTCTCACTACTCTTCACAAGGAGTCGGATCCGCCGAATCCGCTGACAGCGTATGCGACGTCCAAGGCTTGCATGGAGCTTTTGGGCAATCAGTTTGCGAACGCTTACGGAATGCACATCGTGACGATTCGACCTTTCCATTTTACCGGTCCGCATCACAGCCGCCGCTTTGCGATTCCGTCGATTGCAAGCCAGCTGGTGAAGATTAAAAAGTACGGTGCGGAACCCATCATCTATTCCGGAAGCTTGGACGTGAGCCGTGACGTTCTCGACGTGCGCGACGTGGCGCGCGGACTTATCCAGGTTTTGCAGGCCGGAAATCCCGGGGAAGTCTATAATATCTGTTCGGGAAAATCCTATACGTTCCGGGAGCTGACCGAATACCTGGTCGATATCGCGGGCGTCGATGTCGATTTCTGTTTCGATCCGTCGAAGGAACGCACGCTTGACATTCCGCTGCTCGTCGGCGATCCGGCAAAGATTACTGCTTTGGGCTGGAAGCCCCTGATAACGATAGAGGACTGTCTCAAGGATCTTTACAGTGAAATGGTCGTGCGGCTGAAGATGGAACGGGAGATGAAGTCCGCGCCCAATCCTTGAACCCGCTTGATTTCTATATTTTCGCATTATGATGTTTTCGCAATTGACTGAATCTCTGGAATCGACGCTGAAAAATCTGCGTGGACAAGGAACCCTGACCGAGGAAAACGTAGCGGATTCGCTCCGCGAAGTTCGCCGGGCCTTTCTCGAAGCGGACGTGAGCTTTAATGTCACGCGCGACTTCGTGAAGGCGGTGAAGGAAAAGGCGATGGGAAAGGAAGTTCTCACGTCGGTGACACCCGGGCAGCAGATTGTCAAGATTATCCATGACGAGCTGGTCGATGTGATGGGCGGCGAAACGAAGGAACTAGTCCTTTCGGGAAAGCCTCCGGTCGGCATCATGATGGTCGGTCTCCAGGGATCCGGCAAGACGACTTTTGCCGCGAAGATTTCTCTCTATCTGCGGAGCAAGCGCAAGAAAAAGCCGCTCCTTGTCGCGGCGGACGTCTATCGCCCGGCGGCCATCAAGCAGTTGCAGGTTCTCGGCAAGTCCATCGGGATACCGGTGTATGACGAGGGCGAGGGAAATCCGGTCGAAATCATCAAGCACGGGCGCGAATACGCGGAACAGAACGGTTTTGACGTCGTCATCTACGATACTGCGGGTCGTTTGCAGATAGACGAAAAGCTGATGCAGGAACTCGAACAGGCTCGCGATGCGGTGAAGCCCGAGGAAATCCTCTTTGTCGCAGACGCGATGATCGGCCAGGAAGCGGTCAATGTCGCAGAGACATTCTTCAACCGGCTGAACTTTACGGGCGTCTGCCTTTCGAAAATGGACGGTGATGCGCGCGGCGGTGCGGCGCTTTCGATTAAAAAGATTACGGGTGTTCCCATCTGCTTTATCGGCGTGGGCGAGAAGCCGAACGAAATCGACCTTTTCCACCCGGATCGCATGGCAAGCCGAATCCTCGGCATGGGCGACGTGGTAAGCCTTGTCGAAAAGGCGCAGTCGGTTATCGATGAACGCGACGCAAAGGACCTGAAGAAAAAAATCCTGAACAATACATTTGACCTGGACGATTTTTTGCGGCAGCTCCGCACGATTAAAAAGCTCGGTCGCATCAAGGATATTCTGGGACTCATTCCGGGCCTGAACAAGCTCCCGCTCGACAAGATCAACGAAAAGGAAATGGTCTATGTCGAAGCTGTCCTCAGTTCGATGACGGTCAAGGAGCGCAAGCATCCCGACATCATCAACGGCAGCCGCAAGACCCGAATCGCCAAGGGTTCGGGCACGGATGTTCCCCGCGTAAACCAGGTTCTCCGCCAGTTCGAGGACATGAAGGCGATGTTCAAGAAAATCGGCTCGTTTGCGCGAAAGCAGAACGGCGGTGCACCGGTCGGTTCGAATTACACGCCTCCCAAAAAGAAGAAAAAGAAGCGCTGATGCTCGTTGTCGCGGACAGTGCGATTCCTTTTTTGCAAGGAGTCCTGGAGCCTTTTGCGGATGTCCGCTACAAGCCCGGCGCGGAAATCCGTTCCGCGGATGTAAGAGATGCCGATGCGCTGTTTGTCCGGACGAGGACTCGTGTGGATTCGAGCATTCTCAAAGGTTCCCGGGTGAAGTTTGTCGCAACGGCGACTATCGGGACAGACCACTTGGACAAGGCGTTTCTCGATTCGAAAAAAATTTTCTGGACGAATGCACCGGGATGCAATGCGGCAAGCGTTGCGCAATATATCGCTTCGGCGCTCTTGAGCCTTTCCCAAAAAATTGCGGAACCGCTTTCCGAAAAGACGCTCGGAATCATCGGTGTGGGACATGTCGGCAGGGAAGTCCTGCGTGTGGCGAAAGCCTTAGGCATGAACGTTCTGCTCTGCGATCCGCCGCGGGCCGAAAGGGAAGGAACTGAAAATTTTGTTTCCGAGGATGAACTCCTCTCGAAAGCCGATATCGTGACGCTCCACGTACCGCTTGAAAGGGCGGGAAAGTATCCGACCTATCATTTGGCGGACGAAACTTTTTTCGGGAAAATGCGCCCTGACGCCTGGTTTCTGAACGCTTCGCGGGGAGAAGTCGCTGACGGCAATGCCCTGAAGTTCGCTTTGAAAGAAAACCGTTTGAAGGCCGCAGTCCTTGACGTCTGGGAAAACGAGCCGCGCATCGACCCGGAACTTTTGCGGCTTGTGGACTTTGGAACACCGCATATCGCAGGCTACAGCCGTGACGGAAAGGCGAATGCGACGACGCAGATCGTGCAAGCCTTTGCCCGCTTTTTTTACCTGGAATCTCTCAAGGACTTTCGGGTGGAACTTCCGTCGGACTTGCCGGTTTTGGAAGCTTGCGAAATTCATGACGGGGAAGCTCTCGCACGGAAATTCGTTCTCGAAACCTACGACATTTCAAGGGATTCGGAATCGCTCAAGCAAAACCTTTCGGCCTTTGAAAGCCTCCGCAACGGCTATCCTGTCCGCAGGGAACCGGTAGCTTTTCATGCTCGCCTGGGCAAAGACCAGTTTGCATTCCGTCACATGCTCGAAGGTCTGGGCTTTACGATTCTTTCCGACTAAACTAATTTTAATTTCATGAAACCGATTAAATCTTTGGCTCTTGCCGTTTCCTTTCTCGCCGCTTCTTCCTTTGCCGAAGACGGTATGTTCTCCGACGCTCTTCCTTCGAACTGGAATGCCGATGTCCTCGCGTCCCTCCAATATACGCGCCAGCATTACAGCAACTGGAATAACGGTTCGGACGGTGTGAACACGAATGTCTGGATTCTCAAGTACGATGCCGACGTAACGGCTCATTTCTCGCACATCGACTGGCGGAATGTCGTGAAGCTCGAATGGGGACAGACCTACCGCAAGGGCGCAGGCACCCGCAAGACGAGCGACAAGATTTTCATTGAAACGACCGCGTCAGAAAACGATTTCAAGCCTTTTGAACCTTATGCCGGGCTGCGCTTCGAATCGCAGTTTTCCAAGAGCTACACCTATAC
>CAVKXR010000107.1:0-7843 GCA_963660275.1 Oscillospiraceae bacterium | reverse complement strand
CCCCGGTCTGCGTCCGCCGTGGCGGACAAGCCGGGGAATGACAGCGTAACAGAAACAGTTCGTTTTGAATTCTCTCGTCCCGAGAACTTAAATGTCTGCAGTTCCAAGCTCTAAGTTATCTCAACTCGGCTCTGCTTCCCGCGTTCCGCTTAGCTCATCCCAAAAGCTTAGACGTCAGCAGACTAATCCCTGTTCCCTAATCCCTAAACCTAAATGTCCCCACTTCTATTATCTTTAAATCATGCAAAGTTCTCTGCCTTTTGAAAACCTGTTTCCCGCAGTCCGCGAAGCGAGCCGTATCGAAATGCGCTATTTTGAAAACGGTTTCGATGTGGAAATCAAGCCGGATAGGACCCCGGTCACTTCTGCAGACCTTTCGGCAAACCGAATCCTGCTCGCAGCCTTGAAAAACCTCTACCCCGAAATCCCGGTCGTTTCCGAGGAGGCGGAACTGCCGCAGCTAAAACTTTTGGACGGAAGATTCTTTTTGGTCGATCCGTTGGACGGGACAAGCGACTTCATCGCGAAACGCAAGGAGTGGACGGTAAATGTCGCCCTGGTGGAACAAGGACACGTCATCCTCGGGATTGTCGCTGCTCCCGCCCTGAACGAATTCTTCTACGGATTCGGCGACTGCGCGTTCAAGACGACCATCGACGACGTTTCCCTGGAAAATGCCCGAACTCTGAAGCTCCGGAATCGCTTCTTTCCCAAGGCGCCTCGGAAAGAGCCTCGGGTCTTGCGGAGCGTCTCCCATGTCGAACCGGCTACCGAGGAACTTCTCCGCAAGCTTTCGGGAACGGCAATCCCCGTCGGATCGAGCCTCAAGTTCCTGTGCATCGCTGACGGTTTCGCCGACTACTATCCGCGGCCTTTTTCCTTGCATGAATGGGATATCGCGGCGGGACACGGCGTACTCAAGGCTGCCGGCGGAAATGTCTATCGTTTCGGGAGCGATTTTGAGGTGGAATACGGCGCGAAAGGCTTCGTTTCTCCGCCATTTGAAGCGTATTGAGGCTTTAAAATGCGATTCCGCGCCCGGAGACTTGACCAAAATTCTTTTTTTTGCTAATATTGTTGCAACATTTTAAGGTTTTCACCCGGAGATATAAAGGTGCCAAATCATCAGTCTTGCAAAAAACGCATCCGTCAGACCAAGAAGCTGACCGCCATGAACCGTTCCGTCCGTTCCGCTATCCGCACGAGTCTTAAGACTATTCGCGGTGCGAGCGACAAGGATTCCGCCCTCAAGGAAATGCCGCGCCTCTTCAGCATGCTCGACAAGGCCGCAGCAAAGGGCCGCGCCGGTTTCAATGCGAACCGCGCCGCGAACTACAAGGCGAAGGTGGCGAAGGTCGTAAACGCCTTGGCTGCCAAGGCTTAATTCGCTTAATCGAATGATTTGTGAGACCGCGGACATTCCTGCTCGCGGTTTTCGCTTTTTTGGGAAATTTTCATTCCGTTTATCTATATTTTTGTTAGATTGTTTGAAAACGTCAAGGAAGAAGAATGTCATCAATCAACTTCGCTACTCGTGAAATTAGCTGCAAGGTCGTATATTACGGTCCGGGCTTGAGCGGCAAGACGACAAATCTTCAAGTAATCCATCAGAAAATGCCCCAGGACAAGCGGACCGACATGGTTTCCTTGGAAACGGAAGGCGATAGAACCCTGTTCTTTGACTTTCTCCCGCTGAATCTGGGAGATATCAAGGGGTTCAAGACCAAATTCCAGCTTTACACGGTTCCCGGACAGGTCTATTACAACTCGACCCGAAAAATCGTTCTTCGCGGTGTGGATGGAATTGTTTTCGTGGCGGACTCCCAGCGTTCCCGCGAAGCGGAAAATTTGGAAAGCTTGCAAAATTTGCGCCAAAATCTGGAAGATTACGGGGTGAGCCTCGACGAAATTCCGCTTGTCCTGCAATACAACAAACGCGACATGGAAAACGTCTTTACCTTGGACGAAATGAATGCCCTCTTGAATCCGAAGGGGATTCCCTTTTTCCCGGCGACCGCGCATAACGGAAAAGGCGTCGTGACGACGCTCAAGGCGATTGCGATGCTCGTCATCCAGCGGTTCAATGTCAAGCAGGGATTTTTGCGCAAGGCGGCTGACAGCGTCCACAACACGGGCGTGCACGATGTGACGTTGAACGGGAAGGAAGGCGTTTCCATTTCTCCGGCAGCCCAGGCAAAGCCCGCGCCGCATCCGGAACCTGTCCTAAACCGTTTGCCGGAATCGTCGGAGCGTCCTTCTACGGCGGAAGCTCTTCCCGATTTGGGATCTACGCTCTCGTCCGCCGCGGCGTCTCCGTTCCGAATGCCGAACTTTGTGTCTCGTGCCGCGGCGAGCGAACCGGGCAGAGGTGGGCTTTTCCAGAAGAGCGCTTCGCCTTTTGGAAGACCTGCGCAACAGCCTCCGAAACCGCGTCCCTTTGGAAAGCCTTTTGGCGCGGATGAAGACGGCTCGGACGATGACGACATCGAGCTCCGCCCCTATATTCCCAAAAAGAAGACTTGATAGAAGGTATCTGGAATGAGCGATTTCACTGTTTATACCGATGATGCGAACCGCGTTCGCCGTTTAATGCAAGCCTACCAGTCGAACGTGAAGGCGGATTACATCATGCTGGTTCACCGCGATGGTTCCATCATTTCGGAAGTCGGCTCCATCGGCATGGATACGACCCCGCTTGCCGTCTTGAGCACCGCGTCTTTTGGAAGCGCCAAGCAGATCGGGGTGATGCTCGGCGAGGGCGAATTCCGTTCCGTTTCCTATACGGGCGCAAAGCGTTCCATCTATATCGCTCCGGTTGAAGACGCCCTTCTTCTTGTCCAGATTTTTCCGGGCAACAAGCTTCCCGGCCGTATTGAAGATTACAACAAGCTGCTGGTGGAAAAGCTGGTGGAAGCTGTCCCCGCATTCACGCAAAACACGAGCAAGATCCACCACTAGGAATCGCCGTGAAAGGCTTGCCCTCTCTCCGCTATCTCCGAAAGACGACTCTTATTTTTCTGGTCGTCTTTTTGTGTTTTATCGTACATTGCGTCTATGTCGCGCTGGACGGAGCGGAAAAGTCTCCGGCAGAGGGAAATGCGACCGATACGAAGACGCTATCCGGTGTCGTCTGCAGGAATATCGTAGGCGGGGCGCCTTTTGGCGTGGATTCCGTTTTTCCAATCCATACGCGGCTTCATTACTATTCCGAATTGCCGAAGCTCGCCTGGAATGTCCCGGACCGCCGGGTGCTGCACATCTGGTATAACGGAGCGGATACCGTGCAGAAGTCGCTTTGCGTTTTGTCGGAATCCTCGTGTGAAAGTTCCATTGCGCCACAGCTGCTTGTACCCGGAGAATGGAGCGTCGATGCCGTGGAAGGTCGCAGGCTTTTGTCCTCGCGCCAGTTCAGGGTCGAATCGTCAAGGGAATAGTCCTTGCCGCTTTTTTGGATATTTTTGTTCTTGCTGGTTTCGTCGGGGGCGTGGGCGCTAGAGAATGACTACTCGAAACTCTCCAAGGATTCCGTTCCGGTTTTTCGCGGAATTCCTTTCTTGAAAAACGAACGGTCTTCGGTGGATGAGCAGGACGCTTCGCGGGACACCTTGAAACTCGAAACGAACGGTTCGAAAACCGTGCAGGTCATCGTGGGAGACGGCGGGACCGAAGTGAACCAGGAGCTGCATCTGTCGATCCGCGGCGAGGCGACAAAAGGCGTCTATATCGACGCGCTTCTTTCGGATGTCGGGCGCGAAGCGGGGGAAGAGCGGACCGCAACGCTCCAGGAAATCGACGAGGTTCACTTCCGCGTGGAAACGGAACGCGCCTTTTTGCATTTAGGCGATATGACGTGGAGCGAAACGGAGCTGGGACTTTCGGGGCTTTCGCGGAATACGCTCGGGATTGGAGGCGGGCTGAAGCTCGGGCATTCCGAAGTCCGGGGCGCTTACGGCTTTGACGAACTGGAACATATCCATTCGACATTCCGAGGCGTCGATGGCGAGCAGAAAGGCTATCTCCTTTCTTCGGGAACCGCCGAAACCTATCTGGTCGCGGTGCCCGGCTCGGAAACGGTTTACCTGAACGGAAAAAGGCTCGTGCGGGACGTGGATTATACGGTGAACTACGCCGGTGGAATCCTCGACTTTTTAGGCACGCTTATTCCCGGTTCGGAAGATGAAATCCGCGTGGAATTTGACGCCTACAATTCCCAGGGAATGCAGATTCTCAAGGCGGCGGACGGAAAGTATCGCGGGAAAAACCTCTGGCTGGATGTGGTCGCGTTTGAACTCGCGAGCGATACGTCGCGGCTTAAGAGACGGACATGGTCTGCGGAAGATGCGGAAACGTTGCGGAAGGATAGCGGGAAGGAGTTTGAGCGCCCGGATTCGCTCGGAACGCTGGACCGCCCGAAGATGTTCCGCAGGGTGGGCGCCCGGATGCGCATCCAGCAGGGAAACCATCTGTATGCGGACGGGGAAATCGATTATAGCAAGGCCGATACGAACATGCTTTCGAAACGCGTCGGGGGACCTTCCGGGCGTGCTTACCGCTGGCTGCTTTCGAACGACAGCACCGAAGCCCAGAGGTTCGCGCCGCTTCGGATTCTCGTTACGGGCGATTACGAAGAGGAGGGCTTTCGGCTGAACGATTTTCAGGGGACGGTCCGCAACTGGGACTCCTACCAGCTGCGCGATCTTTGGGATTTGGATAGCGCTTCGACCGAAGGTTCGCTTCGCTTCGATGAAATTTCCCTGAGCCTGAAGCTTCCCGCGAAATTCTTTTTCGGGACGGAATGGGGCTATCGTCGAAGCCTGAGCGAAGGCAAAAACTGGAATTCTTCGCGCTTTCGCAGCTTCCTGGAGCATCGGACAAATGAAACCTTCGGCGAGATTTCCTTTGTGCGGATAGCCTCGTTCGAAAAGTTTCCGTCGGAACGTTACCAGGGGATTATCCGTGGCGAAACCCGGACAGGCTTTTTTCGTCCGTTCGGAAACGCATCCTATTCCGTCTGGATGAAAGATTCGGACGAACTTTCGGAAAGGCGTTCGGAAAAGGCCAATGCCCGGAGCGGCGTCGAACTGGTCGGTGCCAACTGGAATACCGAAGCGGCTCTTTTTGGAACGCAGGTTCGGACGGGAAGAAATTTTTCTTCGCTTGGGGATTCCCTGAAACAGGCGGGCTTTGAACATTCGATGGGCTACGACGGGAGAACTGTCGCCTTTTCGCATGTCTTGCAGTATAAGCGGACAGACCTGGACACATCCGGCGCGTCGAATTCTTTTCTTTCCGAGGAATCGGTCCGGTTCGGTTCCGCTTCTTCGCCGCTTTCGGGGAGCGCATCGTATCGTCTGGGGCTCACCCGCGAAGTTCCCTATGTCCCCATCTACAAGGCGGTCGCTCCGGGAACGGGCGATGTTCTCTTCGACAGTCTTGCAGGCGTATTTGTCGAAGGCGTCGATAACGGAAATTTTGTCTATGAAGGAATGGGGCGAAGCGATTCCGCGGATGCCGTCCGGGCGAGTTCAGCAAAACTCTCTCTGGACTTGACATTTCAGCCGCGAATGCTCGGCGTTTCCCGGGGAATCCTCCGCGATCTGGAGCTTTCGTTTCGCGGGGAAAGCGAAGGCCGCGATACGACGGGAAAGACGCTTTTCCTTCCGCCGTTTTTGAATCGATCGCTAAGGAAAATGAGCAGCGGAATTTTCAACGGAGAACTTTCGCTCCTGTGGACGGAAGTTAAAAATCGCGGTTCCGCCGAGTATGCTGTCGGCGTGGCAAGCGAAAAACGAAATACGGTAGGCGGGTATTTTGAAAACCGTTCCTGGCACAGGCTCACCGGCATTTACAGCGGTCGGAAAAAGGAAACCTGGGAACTTTCGCCGGGACTTGAATTTGTCGATTTACGGACGGTCCAAAAGATGGACTGGAAAATCTACGAGGTGACCGCTTCCTGGAAAAGGGAACTGCCGCTTCATTTGTATGTAATCCCGAAAGGTTGGCTCCGAAAGGGCTCGGGAAAGGACGAGGGTGGCAGCATGGACGCTTTTCTGCGACAGGCTTCCTTTACGCTCGGATACGATGACGACCGTCTTGTCCGGGCTTCTAACGAGTTCAGCGCGACCGTTGTCTCGTCAAAAAATTCCGTCTTGCCGTACCAGATGGTTTCGGGATTTGGCAAGGGGACGACTTTCCGAAATTCCCTGTCCGCTTCGGTCGATGCGAACGATTATCTTTCTCTCGGTTTTTATTATGTCATCCGCTTCGGGTCGGCGGAATCGGGAATTTTCCAAAAGATGTCGATGGAGGCTCGCGCCTATTTCTAGGTCCTCGATGAAAAAGTTTTTGTCCGCATTGCTTTTCTGTTTCGTTTGTACGTATTCCTCGGAATGCGTCGTCCAAAAAGTCGAAACTTCCGGAGACATTGACAAGGATTTTGGCGAAAGATTTTTAAATAGTTTGTGTGAAACGCTGGAACAGGCTGTCCGCGATACGGTCGATGCGCTTTCCGAAAACGGATATCCTTTTGCGAAAGCTTCGTATTTGATTGACTCTGCGGGATTTGTGCGCGTGTCTATCGAGCGAGGGAACGCCTGGGTCTGGGCGGATGCGGAAAACAGGGAAAATTCCAAAAGCAGGAAGGAAACGTTTTCACGCCTTTCGGGGCTTGAAGCGGGAAGCCTCGTCCGTCTTTCGGACTTGGGACGCGTCGAACGCAAGCTGATTCGTTCGGGATATTTTGAAGAAACCGCTCCACCGAAGCTTTACCGGGATTCGGTGCGGAGCAGGCTCTTTCCTGTCTTTTCGATGCGCGATCTTTCCGTGAACAGCGTGGAAGGCTTTGTTTCGTATGCGAGCGGTGAAAACGGAGGCTTTGCCGGGAACATCGAACTTTCGCTTTACAACATGAGAGGGACAGGTCGCGACCTGAAAGTTTCGGGAGTTTCCGGCGACTGGGAGCGCTCCGTATCCGCCTCGTACAAGGAACCGTGGCTATTGGGAAGCGGTTGGAACGGAATTGTCCGCGGCTCGTTTGAAGACGATTCGACATCCCGCACGGCTCTTCTCGAAGCGGGCCTTTCAAGAAGCGTAGGATTCTTTTTCGAATTTGCCGTTCTCGGGGGGATCGGAAACGACCGTTTGACCTATGCGCTAGAAACGGAATTTAAAAATGTCGATCGCATCGTCTTGCCGCGGCACGGACAGCGCCTTTCGGGGATTTTCCGCGTAATCAGGGAACGCTCGGATTCTTCGCATGCATTCGTCACAGATTTACAGGCAAGCGGTGAATTTTTTACGCCGATATCCAGAACGCTTGTCCTGCATTCATCATTTTCTGTCGGAACGCTTTTGCCGACGGACCGCCATTTTGGCAGGAGTTTTCTTTTTTCTCTGGGAGGCTTGGAAAATCTCAAGGGCTATCGTCCGGGGTTCTTTCGGACGCGAGCCTATGGGATTTCGGAACTCGACCTGCAGTGGCGCATGATGGAAAACTTGGCGTTTCACGGCTTTTTTGAACCGGGACTGCATCGTGCGGAATTTCCGTCGCATGGATGGTTCGATACTTATAGTTACGGACTTGGAATTTCGCAGTACCGCGGCTCCTGGAGCTTTTCGCTTTTCTATGCGCTTCACCGTGGGATAGGCGCTCTTGACGGGCTTCTCCATTTTGGGGTCAAGGCGTTGTTTTGAAGTACGACGTCATTCTCTTGCATGTCCGCCGCGGCGGACGCAGACAAGGGAAGCTCTGGGGCCTACCCGGCCCGGGGCAAGGTAGGGGGACCTTTCCGAGTTGCGAAAGGCCAAGGTCCCCCTTCCTTGCAACCACCCCCAGGGCCACGCT
>CAVKXR010000106.1:0-7857 GCA_963660275.1 Oscillospiraceae bacterium | reverse complement strand
ACCACCCCCAAGGCCACGCCGAGACTGAGCTTAGTTGTAAGCGACAAACAGCTTGCGTGACCTGTCATTATCGGGCGTGACCCTATGTCATTACCGGGCATAGACCCGGTAATCCCTGAGATTCCCCGGTCTGCGTCCGCCGCGGCGGACAAGCCGGAGAATGACATGGGGAAGGAAAACCGGGGAATGATAGCATACCGCATCCCGTTTACCGCTTCCCTAAATTTAAATGGATACGGTTCCAATCTCTAACACGTCTCGCGCCTAACATTCTATATTGAACAAATCGGAGAATTTGAAATGCATTTTTCCCTCGAATCGAAACCGCTTGGAACCGCCGACCGATACATCATCCACGCAGACGACTGCGAACTGGAAATTCTCGCAGGCTTTGGCGCGGGGCTGAACGCTTGGCGGATTCCCTCTTGCAGCGGAACGCTCGACCTGCTCTACGGCTACCGCGACGCGGAAACTTTCCGAAAGATTTATGCAGATACGAATGCGGGCGTCTGCCTTTCGCCTTTTCCCGGGCGCACGGCAAACGCGGAGTGGAAATGGAACGGCAAAACTTACCGGCTGGAAAACAACGTCAGCTGGGCGCCTCATGCGCTGCACGGTTTTCTGAACGTGCTTCCGTGGCGATTGAAAAATTTTTCCTCGGACGAAAAATCGGCAAGGCTTTCGCTTGAGCGGGATTTCTACGGCAATCCGGGATTTCCGTTTACATATAAAGTAACGAATGTTTACTCGTTTGCCGGAAGATCCTTTTCGGTGAAGTCTATCGTGGAAAATACAGGCAGGGAAACGCTTCCCTATGCGGAAGGATTCCATCCCTATTTTACGCTCGGAAAGAAACGCGGCTCGCTTGCGCTTTTCCTGCCAAAATGCCGTCGGGCGATTCTCGATACGGCGGACATTCCCACGGGTCGCTTCGAGGAAGAAGACCGCTTTGACGGAAAGGCTCCGCTCGGCAACACTTTCATCAACGATTACTTTGCCTTCGACGCGGAATCTTCGGACCGGGAAACGGTTTCCCTCTCGGACACGGAAAGCGGCAACCACCTCGATGTCTGGCAAAAGACGGGCAAGGGGCTTTGGCGCGGCATCCAGGTTTACACACCTCCAAATAACGATTCCATCGCGCTCGAACCGATGACTTCCGAGCCCGATGTGCTGAACCATCATCGCGAGCTTATCGAGCTAAACCCCGGACAAACGATCGAGCTTTTCTGGGGGGCGGATTTTATCGCGGGAAGCCGTAATTAGGAACGATTTTTTCGCAGCCGGTTTCGGGTGAAAAATTTTTTACAAAATATGGTCTGTTTCGGATAAAAAAGAATACTTTAAGGGGGCAAAAGCGCCCAATCAAGGACGCCTTTAGAGAGGAAATCGGTATGGCCGAAAAAAAGCAAGTAAAGATGAGCCAAAAGGACTTGGACTATTTCAAGGCTTTGCTTCTTGAACGTCGCCGTCAGCTGGTAAACGCGCAGGGAGCTGTCGCCGGCAACGAATCGTTCCACGGGCAGCGGGACCAGGGCGGGGAAACCGCAGGCTACGCCACGCACTTGGCCGATGTCGCTTCGGACTACAATTCCCTCGAAACGAACTTCGATCTCGCCGCCCGCGACGGAAAATACCTGGTCTATCTGGAAGAAGCGCTCCAGCGGATTGAAGACGGGACATACGGCATCTGCAAGGTTTGCCATAAGCTGATTCCTAAGGCTCGCCTGGAAGCGGTCCCGACAGCGACAAAATGCGTCGATTGCAAATCCGAGACGAAGAAGCGGGAACGCGAAGAAAGCCGGATGGAAATGGCGCGACTGTTCGTGGAACAGCAGCGTCGCGAACAGGCTTCGGCAAAGTAATTTTCCGAGGTAACGTTCTGGGTTCTGCGGACAACTATCGTCGCGTTTTCCTGGTGGGTTCCGGGTTCAGCAAATCCTTTTGCCCCGAAATGCCCACGCTCAAGGATTTGAACGCACGAATCCCCGAAGGCATCGGAGAGGAATGCCTCGCTCTGCGGAATTATTGTCACTGGTTGCGCGAACTGTGCCGCGGTGAACCGGAATATCTGAAAATCGAATCGGTAGCGACGCACATTCTCGCTGCGCAGATTTTTCCGAGCGAAGCGGAACGCCTCCGCAATGCGGAACTCCGTTTTGAACTTTTGCGCTTCATTGCGACGTCCATGCGACGGACCGCGCCGCTTTCCAATCGGGCTTCTTCCCTGCTATCGAAGTTTTTAATGTCCGTGTCGAACGACTGCAAATGCCCGTGGCGCGACAATCTGATTCTTTCGTTCAATTACGACACGCTTATCGAGGACCAGATTCTGCAGGATCCGTTTCTTTTCCAGACGACGGAAGTCGATTACGGCGTGAACATGGAACGCGCGGACCGCTCGGCGGAAAGCGGAAATCGGGCGCGGACAGTCGATCTCTTGAAATTGCACGGCTCGCTGAACTGGTATTCGGTTAAAGGCGCGGGCGAGGAATTCGACCTGAAAAATGTCTGCCGTGTCGAGCGCGGCGACCGCAGTTTTCCGATGTACGAGAAGGACAACCCGATTTTTATCCCGATGGCTCACGCGAAGGAATCTTTTTTGAAAGGAAGCCTTTTCAATGTCATCTGGGCGAAGGCGGACTATTATCTTTCCGGTGCGGACGAAATTTTTGTCATCGGATACGGATTTCCGCAGACGGACGGCAACAGCTTCCCGTTTCTGCTCAAGCATCGGGACCGGATACGAAAAGTCGTCGTCTTCGAACGGGAGGGCGACGTTTCCGTGGCGCGGCTTGTGCGCCTTTTCGGCAAAGATGTCGTGATATGCGAAGACGCCAAGGATTTTTTATCGAAGATGTTCGGCACGTAGAAATCAGGATTTCATCGCGAAGCAGAGAAGCCCGAGGAGAATCCCCGCCATCGATAAACTTTTGAGCGCGGAACGCCTTTCGTGAAAGAAGAAAAGCCCGCCGAGAAAGCTGATGAGAACGTTGGAGCGCCGGATGATCGTGACGACCGAGATGAGAGCGTCGGGATTGTGGACTGCGAGAAAGTAAAACCTGTCTGCGGCGACGAGTAAAATTCCTACGGCAAGGATAACCGGGCGAAATTGGAATCGGATTTTGGAAGTGCTTCCTTTTTGGGCGAAATGCTGCACGAGAATGAGAATTCCTTGGAGCGTCGCCATGTAGATATTGTAATAGAACTGGATGGCAAGCGGGTCCAGATGTGCGCGCTGCAACAGAAACTTGTCGTAAATGCCGCTGACCGACCCGAGGAACGTTCCAAAGAACATCGAAAGAATCCAGATGTTCGTGAAAAAATGCCCGGTCTCCTTGCGCGAAGCGAAACTCATCGCCAAGTATCCGAGGAGGGAAATCCCGATTCCCAGCCATTCGAGAGAACTCGGACGTTCGCCCATAAAGGCTACGGCCATCGCGATGGTGAATATCGGTGCGCTCGCTCGAACTGGGGCGGTGATGCTCAGCGGGAGCCTTGAAACGGCGTGGAATGTGAAAACCCAGCTTGCGGTGACGATGGCGGCCTTGAGGAGAAGCCTCAAATGTTCGCTTGCGGAAAGCGCAGGGATGAAGCCTAGAAAGTAGGCGGGAGAAAGGATCGCCGCGCAGGTGAGGCTTACGAAAAACAGCACGGGCAGAACCGCATTTCCGGTGAGTGCTTTCTTTTTTGCTATATCGTAAAAGCCTAGGAACAGGGCGGAGCCTAGTGCGAGTGTGACCCAAAACATAGTCCAAAGATAGCAATCCTGCTTGTTTGCCATAAAAAATTATTTTTGGTTGAAAATTCACAAAGGAGTCCGACATGGGCATTAAAGGAAAGGCGTCGAGCCTTATTGAAGAATTCAAGGCGTTTGCGTTCAAGGGCAACATTGTCGATATGGCAATCGGCGTGATCATCGGCGGAGCCTTTGGAAAAATCGTTACGTCGTTTGTGAACGACATCGTGATGCCCTGTGTGACGGCCCTCATTGCGATGGGCGGTGCAAAAGATGCGGGCGAAGGCCTCAAGTCTCTAGCCTATACGACCGAAGCAGGCGTGACAATTCCTTACGGAAGTTTCATCGGCGGCGTTGTGGATTTTCTGATTGTTGCCATCGTCGTGTTTCTGGTGATGAAAAAATTCCTGGGCTTTATGCAGAATATGCGGAAGCAGGAAGAAGCTCCGGTTGCGCCTCCAGCTCCCCCGGCACCGTCGAAGGAAGAAGTTCTCCTTACCGAAATCCGCGATCTGCTGAAGAATAAGTAGGATTGGCGATAGTCCGCCAAGCGGACTGTTTAATGCTTAGAGCTTAGAACTGCGCACATTTAAGTTTTCGGGATGAGCTAAGCGGGACACGGGATGCGGTAATTCGAAGCGAACTGTTTTCTGTTACGCTGTCATTCCCCGGCTTTCCTTTCCCATGTCATTCTCGTGCTTGTCCGCCGCGGCGGACGCAGACCGGGGAATCTCCGGGATTACCGGGTCTGTGCCCGGTAATGACATAGGGTCAAGCCCGGTAATGACAAGTTGAGCGACGTTACAGGTGGATGTCGCCAAAAGGAAAAAGCCAGCTCAGAATCCCGCTTCCCGTTTCATCGCTGATTCCTAATTCCTGTTTTCTGATTCCTCTACTATTAACTATTCATTAAGCCCTCTAGCGCCTCACATTCAAAAACAAAAGCCGCAGCCATTTTGACCGCGACTTCTTTAATAAACGATAGTCTAGAAATTTTCTTTCTTGATTTCGAAGTAGCTTTGCGGATGCCCGCAGACCGGGCACATGCCGGGAGCCTTCTTGCCGATAACGATGTGACCGCAGTTCGAACATTGCCAAATGCAGTCGCCGTCGCGGGAAAATACCAGTCCTTCTTCGACGTTCTTCAGAAGCTTGCTGTAACGTTCCTCGTGTTCCTTTTCGATTTTGCCGACCATGGCGAACTTCGCCGCGATTTCGTGGAATCCTTCTTCGCGGGCTTCCTTGGCCATGCGGTCATACATGTCCGTCCATTCAAAGTTTTCGCCGTCCGCCGCATCCTTTAAATTTGTCGCGGTATCCTTGATTTCGCCGCCCATCAAATACTTGAACCAGATTTTCGCATGTTCCTTCTCGTTGCCAGCGGTTTCTTCGAAGATGTTGGCAATCTGGACAAAGCCTTCTTTCTTTGCCTTGGACGCATAGTAGGTGTACTTGTTCCGCGCCTGGGATTCTCCGGCGAAAGCCGCCCACAGGTTTTTCTCCGTCTTGGATCCTTTTAATTCCATAGTTGTCTCCTTGGAAGCGATTGCTGTCCGCTTCTCAAAATCAATCTATAAAGAAATTCGCCAAAAACCACCACCGAACGGTTTCTTTCCGATAATCGGGAAAACTATCGGATGCTTCGCGTCTTGACGAATGAATAGATGGCCATCAGGAGAAACGTGACCGCTTCGGCGACGGGAAGCGCAAGCCAGAGTCCAGCCGTTCCAATCATTTTCGGTAAAAGGAGAAAGCTCGGGATGACGAGAGCGATTCCGCGGAGAAACATGAAGCCAATCGCCGTGTTCGCCTTTTCAAGACCCTGGTAAATGCCGATGCCGACCAGGTTCAGGGAAATGAAGACGAATCCCGTTGCGAAGTAGGGGAAGCCTTTCATCGCGATGGCGTGGGCATTCGTGCCGCGATCGAGAAAAAGCGTCATCAGCGGGTCGCAGAAAAGCGCACAGCCGATACTCACCAAAATTCCGAGAAGGGCTGCTGCCTGAACCGAAATCTTGACTGTCGCCTTGACGCGTTCCCTGCTGCCGATTCCGTTGTTGTAACTTAAAATCGGAAGCTGGCTTTGGGCGATTGCGTTCCCGAAAATGAAAATCAGCGGAAAGAGATAACAGGAGACACTGAAAGCGGCGACACCGTCTTCGTGCAGGTGCTGGATGAACATATAGTTTCCGACAATAATTGTCGCTGCGATAGCGACTTCCCCGATGAACGTCGGAAATCCGAGCTTCATCATGTAGCAGGTGTTGCGCAAGGTGAGGTAGAGGCTTGTCGCGGAAAGCTTTAACCGGTAAAAATGCAGCGTCTTGGAAAATTTCAGAAGGTAGGTCATGACCATGACCGTTCCGATGGCTTCGGAAATGATCGTGGCGACGGCTGCACCCCAAATGCCCTTTCCGAGCGGAAAGATGAAGAGCCAGTCGAGGAATATGTTCGAAAGGGCGGAGACGATGTTTACGGACATCGCCATTTTAGGAGCGCCGTCCAATCGGATGATGAACGAGCCTATCATGAGGAAAACACCGAGAACGGGAAAGAGGAAAATGCCGCGCAGATAGTCCTTGACATAGGGCCGTAAAATTTCGGTTCCCCCGAAAAGCGTGTTCAGCTGGTCCGGGAAGAAAAAGATGACCGCAGCGAGAATGATCATCAGGAAGAGCGGAACGATCATGGATTGCGTAACGTTGATATTTGCCGCCTTTACGTTTCCCTGGGCAAGGTGCGCCGCCGCGACGATGCTCACACCGCTAGCGAACATCAGGCTTGCCGCTGTCGAAAAAAGGAATACCGGAGCCGCAATGTTTACGGCAGCCAGAGCGTCGCTCGAAATTCCCTTTCCGACAAAAATTCCATCGACAATGTTGAAAACCGTCATAAAGATCATTCCGACGAGTGTTGGAATGAACAGTTTGACGAACAGTTGCGGAATGTTCATTTTCCCAAAATCGAGCGAATCTCTATTTGTGTTTTTCATAGTGGGGTGGCAATATAGTAAATTTGAAAAATAATAGGAATTGTGAAATTTAAAGGCGTGAATGTTCCTTGCTTAGTCGGGAGAATTTAGAAACCGCAGACGTCTAGGCTTTCGGGAAGCGGCACAAGGCTCGGTACGATGTCATTCCCCGGCTTGTCCGCTGCGGCGGACGCAGACCGGGGAATCTCAGGGATTACCGGGTCTATGCTCGGCAATGACAGTTAAATGACTTATTTATAGCCATTTCTCCAGGATGACCGCTAAGGGAATGTTCGCTCAAACGTTCCTCATCCCATTTAGTGCGTCCCGCGTCCCATTCTAACAACTGATTCCTGACTCCTGATTCCTTTCAACTATCAACTAATCCCTGCCAACTCCTCATCCCATTTAGCGCGTCCCGCTTATCGTATCCCACGTCCCAGTTTCAACAAAGAATCCCCATCCCACAACATTAAACCTATATTTTTCCCCATGGCAGAAAGGAAATCCAAGAAAAACGCCCCGCAAAAATCCGTCGAAGCATCCCTTTGGGAATCCGCCAACAAGCTGCGCGGAAGCATTGAACCGTCGGAATACAAGCACGTGGTGCTCTCGCTCATCTTCCTCAAGTTCGCCAGCGACAAGTTCGAGGAACAGCGGGCAAAGCTCATCGCTGAAGGTCGGCAGAAATACATCGAGATGGCGGACTTTTACAACATGAACAACGTGTTCTACCTCGAAGAACATTCCCGCTGGAACTTCATCGTGGAACACTCCCGCCAAAACGACATCGCGCTCTTGATAGACTCTGCGCTTTCAAGCATCGAAAAAAAGAACAGGTCGCTCCGCGGTGCACTGCCCGACAATTATTTTTCTCGTCTGCAGCTAGACACGGCAAAGCTCGCCGCCCTCATCAGCGAAATCGACGGCATCGATACGCTCAAGGACAAGGAACAGGATGTCGTCGGACGCGTTTACGAATACTTTCTCGGAAAGTTCGCCATCGCCGAGGGAAAGGGCAAGGGAGAATTTTACACGCCAAAGACCATCGTCGGGCTGATTGCCGAAATGATCGAACCTTACCGCGGAAAAATTTACGATCCCTGCTGCGGCTCGGGCGGCATGTTCGTGCAGAGCATGAAGTTCA
>CAVKXR010000105.1:0-7865 GCA_963660275.1 Oscillospiraceae bacterium | reverse complement strand
TATGAAAAATCTATCCAAAACCCTTTTATTTCTAGGTTTTACAGCCGTTTCATCCATCTATGCGGGAACGCCCCAGTTTCCTTTTCCCCAAAATAAAGTGTATCCTTACGGGAACACTTTCCAATCGGCAAGCACCGACAAAATTTTAAACCATTTTAACACCTGGAAGCAGGCCTGGTACACCGAAGCGGGAACTTTTTACGAAAAATATGCGGGAGCCTCCGAAAATGCAAACGCCTCCATGCCTAGCGGCACCGCTCGCATCATCAGCCCGAACGCCCATTCGGAACTGACCGTTTCGGAAAGCATCGCCTACGGAATGCTCCTGATGGTCTATATGTCCAATACTTCTACCGATTACCAAGCGGAGTTCGACAAGCTCTGGAAATACTGGAAATGCTACGGCCAAGGACTCAACGGCAACGGCTGCTCTAGCTGGAGCGGTCAAGGCATGGATTGGGAAATCGACAACTACACAAACGGTATTTCCGGCGGAAGCGCAAGCGATGCCGATTTCGACGCGGCACTGGCGCTTATCATGGCGTCCAAGCAGTGGAACAACGCGACATACCTGAACGAAGCAAAGCAGCTCATCAGCTGGATAAAATCAAACGACATGGAAAGCGACGGCAGCATTCGTCCGGGAAGCAACTGGAACGAAGCCTTTAACCCGAGCTATTCCTGCATCGCTGCCTTTGAACTGTTTTACCAAGTGACAAACGATTCTTTCTGGAAGACCGCAATTACGGTAACCATGTCCCACTTGCGTCAATGCCAAAATGCGGCAACCGGTCTCATGCCCGACTGGTGCGACTGGAATTCGCACAAGCCCGTCCAGACGAGCGCCTCCGTTTCCGGCGGTTATCTCGGATTTTACGATGACGCAGCCAGAACACCGTGGAGAACGGCCTGGGGGTACGCCTGGTATGGAATTTCCCAGGCAAAGGAAGCAAACGATGCGATTATCGGATGGCTGGATTCCACAACTTACGGCTATGCGGGAATGATTCTTCCGGGCTACAACATCGACGGCTCTTCGGATCAAAGCATCTTTGTTTCATCCACCTACACGGGCGGGCTGGGTCTCTCCATGCTCTCGGCAGACAAGCCGAAATCCTATCTTGAAAATCTGTATTACACATTAATCCATACCGACGGAAAGACTTCCCTGACGGCAAGCAACGGGGAAAATTATTTCGCAGCGACTTTGAATATTCTTTACCTTTTGACCTTGACCGGAAACCTGCCAAACCTTTACGACATGGCCGGCTATACGGACTTTACGCCGAATCCCGACAACGTCCTCACCCCAAAGGAACCGGAAGGCACCTTGCAGACAAAAGACGCTGGAGCGGCGATTTCGGGCTTTACACAGTGGGGTGCCTATTCGGATAACTACAGTTCCCCCGTTTTAGGAACGACAAAGATGTTCCCCGATTCGGGAAGTTCGGCGATTTACCAGCAAGCAGACGGTTCCTACAACATCGCCATGGAAGCTTTTATCGCTTCGGAACCGCCCTATGAAGGCGGCGGAGAAAAATACCCGTTTGCCGGAGTGGCCTGTTCCTTTGATTCCGCACAAAGCTATTACGACCTGAGCGATCTTACCCGCATCCGCATTACCTACAAAAGCCAAGGCGTGATGCGCTTCGCCCTGCTCGACCAGGAAACTTTAAATCAGGACAAGGAAGGCGCAGAACCCGGCATCTATCTACATCCGACAGAAGATTGGCGGACTATCGACATCGACATCACCTACGATTCCAACAAGGATTTTAACACGCTCCGATTTGCTGACTGGTCAAACCTCAATGGCGTTATTAGCGCGACCGATGTCCTCAAAGCGGTCCGCGGAATCAAATTCGATGTAAAGATGCAAAAAGCCGGTTTTGCCTCGTTTGCCCTCAAGGAAATCAACCTGTTTGATGCAAACGGAAATGTCGTATCCGCATTAAACGGAACAAACTCGATTCATGCGCCAAAAATTCACGTTCAAAACATAACCTTGAGTCAAGAGAATAACATCATCTTCTACCAAGTGAAAAATAAAGCGAAACTCAGTGTCTTCGATTTGAACGGTTCTTTGCTTTCCGCAAAATCCGTTCAAGGTTCCGGGCAAATTTCGATTGCAGAACTCGCTCCGCAAAAAGGACAATATGTTTTGCGCCTGACATCGAATAACCGTTCCCAATTTTTGAAAATTCAAAGATAATGTTTTTCGGGATAAGGTAAATTAGGAGTTTTATGAATAAACTAACCAAAATTCTTTTGGCAAGCGCGCTTGCCTATGTCCAGTCCGTTTCTGCAGACGCCTTGTCCGCCAAGCCGCTCCGTGTCGGTCCCGTGCAAAACTACGGGGCGCTAGGAACCAGTGCTGGGAAAGTTGTCAGCCTTTCAAACGGCAAGCAGGCGATGCTCCGCGGCATGAGCCTTTTCTGGTCCGACGCGACAGGACTTCAATATTACAACTCCGATGCGATTTCGTGGGCAGTTCAAAATCTAAACATCGACATTTTCCGTTTTGCCATGGGAGTCGAATATTACGACAGCGATGGCGGAACTAAAAATGCAATGAACGAAGGCTACTCCTACAAGACATCTCCCGAAACCTATATTTCAAAAATCGACCAGATGGTCGAAGCGGCTATCGAAAACGATGTCTATATCATCATCGACTGGCACAGCCATCGGGCACAAAACGAACAAGACCTCGCCAAAGATTTCTTTACCCAGATGGCACAAAAATACGCCAACATTCCCAATGTCATCTTTGAAATCTACAACGAACCGGTCAGTACATCCTGGTCAACCATCCAGTCTTACGCCAACGACATTTCGGCTAGCATCCGACAATATACGCAGAACCTGATTCTGGTGGGAACTCCGAACTGGTCCCAAATGAGTTCTTACGGAGGCGTCAATGCGACTAATATCGCCTATGTGTTCCATTTTTATGCAGCGACGCATACTGTGAGCACATTTGGATCCAGGCTGACCGCAGCAATAAACAGCGGCAATGCGGTTTTTATTTCAGAATGGGGTACGACAAGCGCCAACGGAAACGGATCTCCTAGCGAGAGCAACTCGGCGGAATGGATTTCCTTTATGGAGACGAATAAAATCAGCAACTGCAACTGGAGTTTCCGCCAATATACGAGTTCCGTGGATAACTCATCCGAGCAATCAGCTCTGTTCGCCGGGAGTAATTTTTTAACAAGTCAGGAAGCCCTAAACAACGCCTCGTACACAGCTTCGGGGACAATCGTCAAAAACTATCTGACCTCGCACAAAAGCGCCTGGGAAGACTCCCTCATTGCAGGAAGCACCGGCGGTTCTTGCCACATCGAAAATACGACCGTAACAGAAACCGCTGGCACCGTCGCATTAATATCGGGTTGTACCTATACATCCAGCGATGAAACGGTCGCAACCGTTGATGGTTCAACGCTCAATATTCTCTCGGCAGGCTTCACCATTCTCACGGCAAACGATGGATCCAAGTCCATTGTTACGGTAAGCAAGGAACCAGAACAAACCGTTGCCGGGCTTTCGGACTTTAGATGCCGATTTGGAGGTTCCTGCTCTCAAGGTCATTCGATGGTCAACTACACGGGTGCGAGCGATTTTGAATCCATGCTGACCACTTCCACAACAACGATTCAAGGAGGAGAGCTCTCGTTTGAATCTCTAAACCCTGAAATTTTCACTGTCAAGCAAGGAACTTGCGTCAATTCAAGATACTGCTATAGCGCCCTCAATTCAACCGTCACTTTTGTTGAATTCACCACGACCCTAGGCGAAGGAAAATTGCTGATAAAGGCTCCGGCAGTCACCGGCTACCGCGCACTAAATGACACGATTACAATCACATTCGCCAAAGGGCTGCAACAAATCCATTCCAAGTTCAAATCCCAGACCTTGGCCTTGGGGACTGCATCTGTTGAAAATACCCTTCCTGACACAACAATAGCAGGTGACAAAAACTTTATATCCTATACCTATAATGGAGCAGAATTATCCCCATACCTTTCAAAAGTCGGTACGACCATCCAAGCGGGTACAGAAAACGCCATCATCCTCATCAAGGCTTCTGCCCCGGAAACTGAGCATTACGAAGCCTTCGAGAAATCAATCACGGTCGTAATCGGAGATAGTGCTTTGGCGGTCAATAAAGAAGAATACGATACATCTCCGATAATGGTCAAGACGCCGATGATTCCTTTCCAGGTGCAAGCGCAAAATAACGGCATTTTACTGCAAGTCCCACAAAGCGGTCTTGTGGAATGGGGAATTTACTCTGCAAACGGCAAAAAACTACTCTCTCAGCGACAAAATCTATCCGTGGGAACCCATTGGATTTCTCTGGAACAAATTCCCGTCGGTTCTTACTTCTTGAAAGTTCGCCAAGGTAAATTCCAGAATTCGTTCCTATGGAATAAACAGTAATCTGTAGAATGTTTTATGAAAAGCTCGGAACACACCGAGCTTTTTTCATTGGCAATCAAAATCAATCGAAGCGCATTTAATCAGTTATTGTTCAATATTTAAATCAAAGAATCACCACGTTAAATTTTGAGATAACGTGTCTATCCGTAAAAAGAATTAACAAGCCCACCCTAGGAAGTAAATCCCGAAGAATTAAAGACTGATTTGATTATCCAAAGATTGGATTTAGCCCATCCACCACACAAAAAAAACAAAGCCCGCCTTTTTTTCAAGCGAGCTTAAAATTTCAATCGATGAATCGTTATTTCTTCTTCGCCTTGTAATCGACATCCGGGCGAAGTTCCAGTCCTATCGTCACGAGCAAGGAAACTATCGGTTCCACATGATCTTGCGACAAATCGTAAGCAGCAACACCTGCATAGCCTTCGGCTTTCACCAAATCAGCAAGAGCCTTTACCGAAGGAATACCCATAAAGACAATCGCATCCATCTCGCTTACGGCGATTTCGGATTTGCTTGTTTCGTCAAACGAAACCTTGTAATCCGGCGTATCGAACTTTTTCATCAGCTCCTGGTAGGAAAGAATGCCTTCGTTTCCGCTGCCGATGCCTGTTTGCGCTTCTCCCAAAGACTTCGCTCCGGTAAAGCTTTTTCCGTAGAAGAAAACAACCGGAACAATCTTATCTTTTTCAACACCTTTCGATACGAGAGCATTCATCGCTTCTTCAAACACGGCAACGCTTTGGTTCGGCTTCAGCTCGGAATTTTCTTCCGTCATCTGGTCCGGGACAAAGACCGTAATGTAGTCCGCCAGATTTAAGGTCGTCGCATCGTAAGCATCTGCAGAAGAAAGCGGGTAGGTCGCCACGGAAAATTCAAACTTCCCGGCAAACGCCTCCTTGATAGCGCGCACAAGCGTTCCGAAAGCCTCCGCATTTTCTGCCGAAAGGTTTTGCCAATCCAGTTCAACACCGGCAGCACCGTTTTCTTCTAGCCAAGAAACCAGATTAGCAGTAAACGCGCCTCGCGCCTCTTCCGAAGCGGCGATTTCCGCCAAAGTTCCTTCCTGTTCCATGCCACCGACCGTTACGATCAGTTTCACATTTTTTTCAGAGGAAAGCTTCGCCAGTTCCTTGAAATTTTCCGCATCGTTATCGTCTGCAAAGGCAAGCGAACCATCGGAAGCGGGGCTTAAGGAAACATAGTGGATATGCGTCACCATGTTATAGCGAATGTCTTTCGGAGCGAATTGGGAATATTGGCTCCAATAGGGAAAATAACCGATGACCTTATCCGCCGCAGCACTTGCGACCGTAGCCATTCCCAAGACAAAAGAAAGTGCGATTAACTTTAACTTCATAAAACCCTCACTCCGCGATTTCGCGAATAACGTCACCGTCTGCGCAATACAGCTTCTTCATCGGATATTCCTCGGATTGAAGCGGATTGTTCTTTTCCGCCTCCGTGCATACTCGATACGCCCAGCCATGAGCTTGCCCAAACACCAGGTATTGGCTGCTGATAGCAAAAGTATCGACTGGAACGGCAGCGAGAGCAGTTAAATCATCCTTTGCGTCATAGAAGTTGAACTTCAACAATTGCCGTCTTTTGTCATTCGGAATTCCACCCGCAACGGAATCAGAAAACGCCCAATCTTCAGACCACATTTCTTCTGAATATCCCGCATAGAAAGGATTTACATAGATTTGATGCAACACCGAGGTGTCTGCCAAAAATGCAGCAGAATCTTCCGCAATCACATCTTGAGCCAAGTCAAGTTCTGCATTGTGAAGTTTCACATAATCTTGAATCTGCAAACTGCGAAGTCCCGGATGTAGAGCCATATAATCCGCTGAGACAAAATCCTTCGGATAGTTTCCCTCTAAGGATTCCGCCTTGTTCACATCCAGCGACGAACACGCTGTAAATGCAACCGTTCCAAGAGCAAACAAAAAGAGTGGAAGTTTTTTCATACGTTTTACCTCTTAGAAACTCACCGTGACATCGGCCATGATTACATTCTTGTCGATGGAAAATTCATCGCCAACAGCAATTTCCGTCCCATCTTCCGCTGTTCCTATGCGGTTAAACGAGACCTTGTCCGTAAGCAGTCCATATTGGAGAGACAGATACGAAGCTGGCGCAATTTTAATCCGCGGACCGACACGAAGAAGCATTTCTTCGACCTTGGTTATCCGGGCAGAATTTGTCACAGGCAAACCGATACCGTATTCCAAGGTAAACTGTTCAACTCCGGCCAGGATACCGATCGGTCCCCAAACTCCAGCAGAAACTCCGCCCATAATCCGGTCGGATTTGCGTTGGAAATAAGAATCTTCCTCGGAATGCGCATAGGAAAGCTGAATTAACGCCTTGTCTTCATCGCCAAAGATATCGCGGACATCAAAATGGTTCAAGACCTGATCGAGGCGAATTCCCGCCCCCACGGCATACTGCGTATATTTGTTGTCAATCACGTCCTGATTATACTGGGCAAAACGGACATTCAAGCTTATCGCCGAATTCCAGTCCCCATCAAAGGCCACGGAGAAGCCCTTGCGGTCTGGTGTCGCAATTCCCATCGGAAGCGCCATATCCAGCGAACCGTCCATCAGGAACATCGCATCATTCAATTCGAGTCTTTTGATAGTGTTTGCGTTGTAGCCGTTGCGATAAACATGTACATTCTTGTAATTGTTATATAGACGAGAATACAGATACGAGGATTCCATAGCACCTGAAGAGAGAACATTCGCCAAGTCGGAAGACTGGAGATTTGTCGCATTGTAAGGATTGGAATTATAGACCTGGAAATAAAGATTTTCTAGGCTAGACATACCAAATGCCGAGACCAATCCGATATAAGTCGAATCCGCATACAAACCGTTTGCATTCAAGATAACCGAATTGCCTCGATAAGCGGGAGCAGAAGCCATTTCCGACCAGAACTTTTTATCATTCTGCAAGTAGCGACCTTTTAAGTCAAAGTGGAAATCGCCAAAATCGCCCTCCACATAGGGTTCCACAAAAAAGCTGTTCCCGTTCACATCGGCAACTTCCTGCGATTCCATTACATTGGAACTCTTGGAAATTACGCCAACATAAACTACAGAATCCATGCCACCATCTGCATTGGGAATTACTCCTCTTTGAGAAGAATAACTAGACGACATCTTTCTTGTCAAATAATAAGCGTCCGCATTCCACCAAGACATGGCAAATTCGCCATTCAATCCAAAAACGACAGGCAGTTCGGGAAGCAATTTCTTTGAATCAAAGCCGAATTCTCCCGAAAAAACTTTGTTGTCATCTAAAACAACCGTATCTTTCAAATCTAGATCATGCGAGGAAAAGCTCTTCTTTCTGTCGAAAACTTCCAGGTAGTTCACACCGAGACGCGCGCCATAAGCCTCAACGCC
>CAVKXR010000104.1:0-7904 GCA_963660275.1 Oscillospiraceae bacterium | reverse complement strand
CGCCTGTACACTGTTCCAAGAGGAACTGCAAATCCGAATTGTTCGCCAAGATTTGCCGATAGCCGTTTCGCAAGAAATCCGAAACTTCCACCCGGCGACCGTCGAGTTTTGCGAGCTTCTCGATTTCCCTTTCCACGGCGATAATTTGTCGGTTGCCGTTCCAGCGAACCACAGGGCTGCGGACTCCTTTTTCATCATACAGGTCCGCATAGTATTCCGGCGCCATCACCGGCAAAAGTTTTTCCCGCACAAGCAAAAGTTCCTTCTCGCCGAGAAAAGCCTCCGCATGGGAATTTGCAATTAACAGGGACTTGTGCATCAAATCCGCTTCCGGACGGCGCAAAAGCAGTTCTCGGCAGCTGCGCGATCCGTCGGGAAGTCCCACGTCGTTTCCTACATCGCTCATCAGGTTTACCTTCCCGCTAGAAGGCTCTTCGAGCAAATGCGAAAGCGTCCAAAACACAAACGGGAATTGCGTCAAGTTTTCCTGCAAACGGTCAAAAAACGCGTCGATCGAAGCCTCATCCGTCACAGGAACCGGAAGCGAAAGCGCCCACGTATTTTCGCTTTCCCCCAGGGATTCAAGTTTCGCCCGAAACATCGGAGCATCCAGCAAAACAGCTTCGCTCAGATCCCGAGCGACCGGCAAAAGCTGCATCACGGAATCCCGATCCTCGGTCGTAAACCAGCCCGTTACACGCGTCGCAAGTCCAAGCGTCTCCTGCAAGCTCCGCTCCGAAACAAGCGTATAGCGAAACCCCTGTTTTGCAAGTACTTCGGTCATCGCAATTTCCCACGCCATCGAGGAATTGAAATACCCGACAGGCTCTGTCCGAAAGACCTTTTCGAGAAGCTTCGAAAGTTTTCCCAACTGCAATTTCTGGAGTTCGGTCGGAAAGAGCGGAAGCATCGGGTCGTAAAATCCCCCGCCGAGAATTTCAAGCCTCCCGTCGTGAATCGCCTGCCGCATTTCCAGAACATCGGCGATATTCCGACGGTTCCAAGCTTCAGCGACGCATCCTGGCAAAAAAAGCGAAAAGCGAAGTTTTCCGGCTTTCAAAAGCGCATTCACCCGTTTTGCGATTTGCGAAAACAGAGGTTCGAGCACAACCTTCTCCAGGGAAAAAGGCTCCTTGACATAAAGCAATATGGCGAACTTCAGGGGTTTCATTCCCTAAAAATAACTTAAGAGACTTCGAAAAATCCAATTTTCAAAAATTTGCCGACAGCTCATCGAACAAGCATCCCGCCAAATGCATAAAATCGGTAAAAACGCGCGGTCATTCAAGAAAAAACAAAAATTTCGCCTTTTTCAGAAACGACAAATCTATATTATGAGAAAAGAACTTTTCTAAAGGATTTCACATGCTTACCTATCAAGATGCTTTCGCAATCGCCGCCAAGGCTCATGCGGGTCAGACCGATAAAGCCGGCGGACCTTATATCGATTTTCTCCAGAATGTCGCGGATTACCTAAAAAGCAAGGGGGAACCCGAAGAAGTCCAAATCCTCGCTCTTCTGCAGGACTGTTTAACCGCTTCCACCAAGATGACTCCGGAAGACCTGATTCAAGCAGGCGTTCCCGCCGAAACGGTCGAACTCATCCAGAAAATGACATACCACAAGAACCAGGCGTGGATAGACGAATACAGCTGCAAGCTGATGGCAGAAGGCGTCCCCGCCGAAGAGGCGACATACGAAGCCCGCGAAAAGGAATTTGTAAACTTCGTGAAGACATTAAAATCCAATCCGGTAGCCGCCAAGGCGAAATCGGCGATTTTGAATGTTCTTCTCGAAGACAAGTATATTCACCGCCAGGAACGCCGAGAACTCAAGACCAAGTTCCGCCTCAAGAAATACAAAGCGGCCATCGAAGCTCTTGAAGAATGAAAACAGGAAAGGATGTCTTTTAATAAGGCCTCCTTTTTCTACATTTAAACCGCCTTTTAAAACAGGCTTAGAAAGGACAATGCCATGAGCAAGACAATCTATAATTTCAGCGCCGGTCCATCCACGCTGCCGAAACAAGCCACCAAAGAAGCCGCCGAAGCGATTGCAAACTTTGCAAATACAGGCGTGGGCATTCTTGAAATCAGCCACCGTACCCCGGCAGTCGAAGGAATGGTCGAAGACACAAATGCAACTCTCTGCAAACTGATGGGCATTCCCGAAGACTATGAAATCGTCTATCTGGGCGGCGGCGCTTCGCTCCAATTCTGCATGGTCCCGATGAACCTGCTCGACGAAGACGGCAAGGCCGACTACATCAACACGGGCGTTTGGGCTAACAAGGCTTTGAAAGAGGCAAAGGCTCTCGCAAGCGGTGTCAAGGAAATTGCAACTTCCAAACCGGACAACTACACGCATCTCCCGATCGAATTCACCCAGACTCCGGGCGCAACCTACCTGCACATCACGAGCAACAACACGATCTACGGAACCGAATACTTTAAGTTCCCGAAAGCGGAAAGCGGCTATGTCGTCGCCGACATGAGCTCAGACATTCTTTCCCGCCCGATTAATGTCAAGGATTTCGGCCTGATCTATGCAGGCGCCCAGAAAAACATGAGCTGCGCCGGTGTGACCACCGTGATTATCCGCAAGGACATTTTGGGCAAGGTCAAGCGTTACATCCCGACGATGCTCAACTACCAGACGCACATCGACGGCAAGAGCATGTTCAACACGCCGCCCGTCTTCGCCATCTACGTGATGAACCGCGTCCTCCACTGGCTCGACGCAAACGGCGGCATCGCGGAAATGGAAAAGATTAACATCCAGAAAAGCGGTCTTCTCTATGACTGCCTCGACAATTCGAAGCTCTTCATGGGAACCGCGGCCAAGCAGGACCGTTCCCGCATGAACATCCCGTTCGTATTCCGCAGCGACGCAGTCGATCCGTCCAAGACCGACGCCTTGCAGAAGGAATTTCTCGCATTCGCTAAGGAACAAGGGCTTGAACAGCTCAAGGGACACCGTTCTGTCGGCGGATTCCGTGCGAGCCTCTACAATGCGATGCCGCTCGAAGGCGTCAAGGAATTAGTCCGCGTCATGGGCGATTTCGAAAAGAAGGTTCTCGGCTAAATCCAACGAAAACCGTCTAGAAAAAAAGTCTCCGCAAAGCGGGGACTTTTTTACATTCAAAACTTTTCCAGTTAAAAATTCCCTTCGGCAGGGAAAAGTTCAAATATCATTCAGCGTCTTCATCCAAATCGTCAAAGAAATTCAAATCATCCAGGCAGCCGTCCCCTTCCTGGAAGGTTTGCGAAAATTCCATGCCATCACTTGAAATATAGCCTTCATTCAGATTTTCCTCTGTACAGAGTTCTTCGGTCACATCCCCACTGTATGTAGTCATCGAGCAGGACAAACCGTCAAACAAGGGAAGCGAACTTTCCGTCGTATAGGAGATTTCCTGGACATTTTCCGTAATCGATACCGTAAAATCGAACGAAATCGAGATGTCTCCCATCGAAGCATTCAATGTAAAATGTTCGCAGTCTTCGACATTTGCCTCGAACAAAATAGAATCGGCGTACAAAGACATCAGACTATCGGCGATTTTTTCCGCAAAGCATACCTCGCTGAAATCGATGCTCCGTTCAACGGAATCCTCGGAGATGTCCAACCGGACTTTTACTCCTAAATCCGAATCGACAAGAGCTTCCCACTCGCCAAAAACCGATCCGCCGTTTTTCCCGACAAACATAAACTCGTCACCATCTTCCGATTGTAAAAACAAGGTATCGCCGACGGTCACGGAATAAGTGGAAACCGACGAGTCGCCGCAAGCATCGAAAGAAGCCTTTCCCCCGACAAGCTTACACACAGGCGAATAGATTGTAATCGTCTGCTTTTCGGTATCGAGAATCGAGGCTCCGGGATTTTCCTCGGACGAACTCGAAGAATCTCCGCAAGCGGAAAGCCCGAGCGTCAAAGCGAAAAGTATCAGGTAAAGTTTTTTCATCGGTATCCTCCTAAGAATTCCAATCAGTCACCGTCGATGCAGCGGACCGAATAGGCGTTGTCCTTGTTCGGAGCGAGTTCCCGAACCATATTGTCTCCCATCCGTCCGAGAACCCAAATCCAAATCGTTTCGTTCCGACCGTTCTGCGAACTCCAAAACGCCGTGTATTCACCCATTTCGACATAGCGGAATCCGCGGCCCAGAACTTCCCTGCGCCCGGAACCGAATGCAGTAAAGCCGTATTCATCCGTTCCGCCACCGCCCTGCCAGCCCGAACGCGCTTTGAGCTTCGTCGCAAACGCTCCGCATTTCTGGACACCGTCATAGCAGCCCGTAAGCCCGGTCAGCATATCTTGCCATTCGCGGTCACGCGGTAAGTGGAAGCCTTTGGGGCAAGCCTTGCGTGCGCCTTCAAGCGTGTAGAGCCGTCCGCTGCGGTTACAATACACATCCTTGTCGTCATAGCACCAGGATTCTCCCGGGATATTATAATTGACGTTCTGGGCAAGCCACACGCGGCCATCGATTTTAATCGTCCGGTAAACCTGTCCGTCGCGGACATCCGTAATCGCTCCCGAGTTGCGCTTGACTTCCGCAAAATGTTCCTGCTCCTCGATACGGTAATCGGCGAGCATGTCCCGACGACGCCTGTCCGATTGTTCCAAGTTCTGCTTCCACCACTTTTGGGCTGCGGGATTCTTGAACTTGACCTTCAGATTGCGAAGCGCATAGAGTTCGTCGCCGCAAGCGATATCGACACCCTTGATGTCTGCGACCAGTTCTTCCTTGCCAAACTTTTTCGGACCTTCAATATACGAAATCCACGCTTCCTTTGTCTTGTTGCATTCGCCGTAAAAGCGCTTATTTTCAATCGTGTCCGCAGCGACTTTCATCTCGCCCGATACGACAAAATCGAAGTTTTCACCCTTGACGGCAAACGAAACGGGTTGCTTTTCGCCGTAATATTCATAGTTGTAAAAACGGACCTGCCCGACAATCGGCGCGCTCTCGTATTCCCCGCGACCTTCCGCCTGGAAAATCGCATCCCACGTCCGAGGCGGGATGGCAAAGAGGCTCGGTGTCAAAAGCGCAAGTCCCAATGAAATTTTCAACATTCGCATTTTATTCCCCCGAAAGCAGGCGAGCCGCTTCCTTTGCAAAATAAGTCCAGATAATCTTCGCCCCGGCACGCTTGATCCCCGTCAGGCTTTCGAGAATCACACGATTCCGATCGAGCCAGCCGTTTTCCGCCGCAGCGCAGAGCATCGCATATTCCCCGCTCACCTGGTAAGCGGCAACAGGAACCTTCGAAAAGTTCGCCACTTCCCGCAAGACGTCCAGATAATAGCAAGCGGGTTTCACCATCACGACATCCGCGCTCTCGGCGATGTCTAGCGCGACTTCGCGGATCGCTTCGAGGCGGTTTCCCGGATCCATCTGGTAGGTTTTCTTGTCTCCGGCTTTCGGCGCGGAATCCAAAGCATCGCGGAACGGTCCGTAAAAAGCCGAAGCGTACTTCGCGCTGTAGGCGAGAATCGACGTATTCAAAAGCCCTTCCGCGTCGAGCGCTTTTCGAATCGCTCCGATGCGACCGTCCATCATGTCAGACGGACAGACAAAATCCGCACCGGCCTTCGCATGGCAAACCGTCATCTTGCAGAGAACTTCGATCGTTTCATCGTTCAAGATTTCTCCCGATTCCGCGACAATGCCATCGTGTCCATCGCAGTTGAACGGATCGAGAGCGACATCCGTCATCACGACGACATCGGGGAACTTTTCCTTTACCGCGCGAACGCATGTCGGGACCAGCCCGTCGGGATTGTAGCTTTCCGAACCGATGCGGTCTTTCTTGGATTCTTCAATCGACGGAAAAGGCGCAATCGCCCGAACTCCAAGCGAGACGCACTCTTCGACTTCCTTCAAAAGTACATCGATTGTTTTTCGCGTCATCCCTGGCATCGACGGAATCGCTTCTTCCTTTCCGGAACCTTCCATGATAAAAACGGGATAGACCAGATCCTTTGTCGAAAGTTCCGTTTCGCGAACAAGGTCCCGAACCGTCGCACTTTTCCGATTGCGGCGCGGGCGTTCCCAAATATCAAACATAAGAGGAGACATAAAAATTCCCAAAATTAACGCATCTTTCCGGAGCGGAGAACATTCATCATGTCAAACGGGCGAGCCTTTCCCTTTGCGATTTCCCCAGCGAGAAAATTCACGGCATCCACGGAACCTTCCGCATAGATTTTCCGCCCGCAGACATTGTGGCGAAATTCAAAGTGAACCGTTCCGTCCGCGCTGTCGAGCGCATAGGTGTGGAAAGCGTGTCCCGAAAGATATTCCGCAGGAACGTGCATTTTTTCCATCGAATCCTTGTCGTTCCGAATCTTGACGATTTGGCTTTCATCGAATCCAAGTCCCATCTTTTCAAAGGACTTGGCGACAGCCTTCGCCGTTCCGCTCGTATCCGCCTTCGTCTTCTGGTGGCTTTCCACAATGGAGAGTTTGTAGCCGTCAAACGCTGTCGGGAACGTTTCCGAAAGCCATTCGATCATCGCCTGGAACGCTACGATCTGCTTTGCCATGTTCGGCGCGATGACACTCGGATGGTTCGCTTGCTGCACCAGTTTTTTCAGGGCTTCCCGGTCACCGCCAGTCGTTCCCATCACAAAGGGAATCCCGTGAGCGACATAAAACTCGGCATTTTCGTTGACCGCGGTCGGATGCGTAAAATCAACAGCGATGAGTCCCGGATAGGCGGCGAGAACTTCCGCAATTTTCGCTTCGCGGTTCGAAGGCTTCAACAGCTGAATTTTTTTCCCGGCCACTTCGGATTCATTTTCAACAATCTGCTCACCAGTCAAAGAATACGGAACCAAGTCCAGTCCGCGTTCTACACACGTTTCCGCGACGATTCTTCCCATGCTTCCAGGAATACCGTTAACCATTACGAATGTCGCCATCCAAGCACTCCTCGCCTTTCGGCCTAAAAATGTATCCGAAAGATAGCAATTCGCCCGAAGTTTCAAAAAACGCAATTCGAAAATCGACAATCGAGAGCGTTATTTTTCCGAACGGGAAGTCTCGAACTTTCGGCAAAAGATAAAGTAACAGACTACGCCAAGAGCCGCAAGAACCGCCCCGATAGCCGCCGGATAATGATAAGTCGCAGGATTGCTTTCCACGATTGGCAATCCCCCAAGCCACGCTCCCACGGCATTTCCCAGATTGAACGCCAGCTGCACCATCGCACCGCCCATCAGTTCACCGCCCTCGCTAAAGCGCAAAAGCAGAAGCTGCTGCGGAGACGAAACGGCAAAAAGACAGCCGCAAGCGATAAACATCAGCGGAATCAGGCACCAGGCAAGATGAGCCGTCAAAAAAATCAGGACGAGGCAGACGCAAATTGCCATTTCCAGCCCGCGGCACGTTCTGCCCTTTCCAAAGCGATCCGAAAGCTTTCCGCCCAAAAGGTTCCCGATAACCATTCCCGCTCCCGAAAGGACCATCATGCCCGAAAGCCAGGAAACCGGGACTTTCGCAAGCTCGGTAAGCGTCGGGGAAACGTAGCTGTAAAAGCAAAAGACTCCCGCATTACCGAGCATCGTCGCAAAAATCAAAAGCCACGGAGCCAAGTTTTTCAAGAAGCTGAATTCCCTTTTCAGACCGCTGTCTGGAAGCGCGGCCATTTTCGGAATCCAGCGGGCGACGACAACCAATGTCACGACATTCCAAATTCCCGAAAATCCAAACACGAGCCGCCAAGAAAAAATCCCGGTCAAGAAAGTTCCGAGCGGAATGCCGACCAAGTTCGCAACGGTCATTCCCGAACACATGACAGCAACGGCAAATGTCGAATTTCCCTCCTTAGAAAGCCTATCTGCCACAATGCTGCCGACGCCGAAATAGGCACCATGTGGCATCCCCGCCAAAA
>CAVKXR010000103.1:0-7919 GCA_963660275.1 Oscillospiraceae bacterium | reverse complement strand
CAGCGGATTATCGACGGTCATCGCATTCGGCGCGGAGACGACCTTTCGTTTTTCCTCACCTGCGATCTCGAAGAACTGGAAAAAGGCGCGGGCTGGATCCAGAAACACTTTCGGCGCAACCATGTTGACTTGTGCACGATCATCAACGGTCGGAGCGGTCGCTGTCCCGAAGACTGCAAATACTGCGCCCAGTCGGCGCACAACAAGACCGGCTGCGAAGAGTACCCGTTTCTTCCCAAGGAAAGGATTGTCGCCGAAGCGACCCGCAACGCCCAGATGGGGGTGAACCGCTTTGCGATTGTGACCGCGGGCCGCGCCTTGACGGGAAAGGATTTCGACGCGGCGATCGAAGCTTTCGAGGAAATGCACCGCACGCTGAAAATCGGGCTTTGTGCGAGCATGGGATTCCTTTCGCGGGAGCAGCTTCACCGTCTGCACCAGGCGGGCGTCACCAGCTACCATCACAATATCGAAACGAGCCGCCGCAACTTCCCGAACATTTGTACGACGCACACCTACGAGGACAAGATTCGCGAAATCCAGATGGTGAAGGAAGAAGGTCTGTGCATCTGCTCCGGGGGAATCATCGGGATGGGAGAAACTTGGGAAGACAGGCTCGACATGGCGATAAGCCTTGCCGAACTCGAAGTCTATTCGATTCCCATCAACGCCCTGATGCCGATTCCCGGTTCACCGCTCGAACACCTGAAGCAGATTTCCGCCACGGACCTGATGCGGACGATAGCGTTTTTCCGCTACATCAATCCTGAAGCGAACATCCGTCTTGCCGCAGGCCGAAAGATCATGGCGGACTTTGGCGCGAAGGCTTTCCTCTCTGGGGCGAGTGCGAGCATCACCGGGGACATGCTCACGACCAGCGGAACGACGATTCGGGGCGATTTCGAAATTCTCGAAAGGCTCGGGCTTTCCAATGCGGGACCGAACGATTTCGACGTCTCGACATGCGGAACCTGAATCCGGTCAAAGCCTGAAAATCAAAAAAGCCTCGCGAAAGCGAGGCTTGAATTTTTCCCTTAAAAGCTTAGAGCAGTTCGCCTATCTGGATGGCGTTGAGCGCTGCTCCCTTGCGAATCTGGTCACCGGTAAGCCAGAGCGTATTGCTGTTGTCGTCTGCGAGGTCCTTGCGGATGCGTCCGACGAAAACATTGTCCTTGCCCGCGCTTTCGAGCGGCATCGGATAGACGTAGTTCTGCGGATCGTCCTTGAGGGTCACGCCGGGAGCGTTCTTTAATGCGTTGCGAATTTCCTCGACCGAGATCGGGCGTTCCGTTTCGAACCAGACGGATTCGGAGTGGGAGCGGAGCGAGCTGACGCGGACGCAGGTCGCGCTGGTGCGCACGTCGGAATGCATGATTTTACGCGTCTCGTTGAACATCTTCATCTCTTCCTTCGTGTAGTCGTTTTCCGTCATCTTGTCGATTTGCGGAATGACGTTATAGGCGAGCTGGTGCGGGAACTTGCTAATGTGCGTGGTCGAACCCGTTTCCAAAATGTCCTTGTATTGCTGTTTCAGCTCTTCCATGGCGACGGCTCCGGCACCGCTTGCGCTTTGGTAAGAGGAAATATGGATTTTCTTGATGTGCGAAATCTTTTCGATCGGGTTCAGGACTACTACCATCATGATAGTCGTGCAGTTCGGGTTCGCGATGATTCCGTGGTGTAGCTTGATGTCTTCCGGGTTTACTTCGGGGACGACCAGCGGAACGTTCGGATCCATCCGGTAGAAGCTCGTGTTGTCGATGCAGACCGCTCCGGCTTTTACCGCGGACGGGAGAAACTCCTGGGAGATTGCCGCCCCTGCGGACGAAAAGACGATATCGACGCCTTGGAAGGAATCGTGCGTGAGTTCTTCGATAGTCAAGTCTTCGCCGCGGAACTTGACCTTCTTGCCTGCGCTGCGCTTCGAGGCGAGGAGCTTCAGCGAATCCAGCTTGAAGTTGCGCTCTTCGAGAATGGAAATCAGTTCCTGTCCAACGGCACCGGTGGCACCGACGATGGCAACGTTACGACTCATAGTTTAACCTTTGTTTGAGTGTGTAAATTCAAGGGAGTTTTTCGATGGACGAAAGATAGGCGGTAAAGGCTTTGGCGGCGAGCGTCGCCTGGCGCTTGCTCTGTTCGAATTGCGCTTTGCGCTCTTCGGCGTCTTCGATCGTCGTGTAGGCGTGAAGGGCGTAGCCTGCGAGCCGCAGGGATTCCGATGCGCGGACCAGCTGCCCGTGAAGTTCGCTCAGGCTTTTCGGGTGAAAGAGGGAAGTCGCCCGGCTGTTCACCTTTGCCGTCGAGTTGCGGATGGCGAGAGCCTTGTTTTCGGCGGTTTCCCGGTTTTGTTCGGATGCCCCGTTAGAAAGCGCTTTGGACTTTTCGATCTGCTCGGCTAGGGCGATCCCTTCGGTTGCGATTTTTTGCGCTTGGGCCGTATAGCGACGCAGCGCCGTTCCGTTTTCCCTATTCTTGGGCGATTCCTTCAACGCAATTTCCGGGGTGGCTTCGGATGAGGCCTCGGCATCTTTTCCGGAAATGGCTTCGTTGAGTGCGACCAGCGGTCGCGGGGAAAGTTCCTCGGAAACGAACGAACCGTAGCCCTCGACTTTCATGTAAGTGAAAAATCCCGCGATGACGAAAATGACAATCGTGATGATTCCGGAAAGGGCTGCCCGGATAGCGCCGCGCGCATTGATCGCTTGCAGCGTAGCCAAAAGCCCGATACACCAAAGGATCGAGAGACTGATGAGATCGAAAGCAGGCATTCCGGTCTAGTTAGAACGGCAGATCGTCTTCCACGTCGGGACCCGCTCCTACCGGGGCGGGCGGGATCGGGGTCGGGTTGATGATCGTCGGATTCCGTCCGTAGTTGGGGTTCGGGTTGATTGCCGACTGCGTGACCGGGCGGTTGTAGTTCGCATTCTGGTTCTGGTAGTAATTTCCGTTCGGGTTGTTGCGCGGCGTGAGCAGCTGGAAGGTTTCCATGTTGATGTCCGTTGCATAACGCTTCTGCCCGTTCTGGTCGTCCCAGGAACGGTAGGTGAGCGTGCCTTCCACGAAAAGCGTCATGCCCTTGTGGACCCCGAGCTGCTCGATGATGTCGGCGATTTTTCCCCAGCCGACGATGTTATGCCAATCTGTCTGCTCCCTCGTTTCTCCGTTCGCGTCGCGGTAGCGGCGGGATGTGGCGAGAGAGAAGGAAACGCGCTTGCGACCGCTCGGGGTGACTTTCGTTTCTGGATCTTTGCCGATGTTTCCGATGAGCATTACTTTGTTAAGATAGGGCATTGTGTTTTTCCTAATAGGATTGCTTTTTGTGTGATATATCTACTTATATTTAGGTATAACCATTTTAAAATATAGCAAAAAATGACCGTAAAAATCGCTCTATCCCGTTTTGAAAACGTTTTCCCGCAAGAGTTGCGCGGAAGGCGCCTTGGGGCGCTTCTGCACCCTGCATCCGTCGATTCCCGTTTGCATCACACGCTAGAAACGCTCCGTCGTTACGATGGAAAGCTCTTTAAGCTATCTGCGCTTTTCGGTCCGCAGCACGGCATCTTGGGCCACACCCAGGACAACATGATCGAATGGGAAGGAACGGTCGATCCCGAACTGGGCATTCCGGTCTATAGCCTCTATGGAAAGACGCGCGAACCGTCCCCGGAAATGCTTTCGCATATCGACGTTCTCCTTGTGGATATGCAGGATGTCGGTGCGCGTTACTACACGTTTATCTGGACGCTTTTTCTCTGCATGAAGGCTTGCGAAAAGGCGAAAATTCCGGTCGTCGTTCTCGACAGGCCGAACCCGCTCGGCGATACCGTAGAAGGTCCGGTTCTCGATCTGGATTATGCGAGCTTCGTCGGGCTTTGGAAGCTCCCCATTCGTCACGGGAAAACCATCGGGGAACTTTCGAGAATTTTCCAGGTGGAATGTTTCCCGGACTGCGAACTTTACGTGATGGAAATGGAAGGCTACGATCCGCGGATGTGGTTCGATGCGACCGGGCTTCCCTGGGTGATGCCTTCGCCGAACATGCCGACGCTCGACACGGCGACGGTCTATCCGGGAATGTGCCTCTTCGAGGCTACCAACGTAAGCGAGGGCCGCGGCACGACCCGTCCCTTCGAACTTTTCGGAGCTCCTTTCATCGATGCGAAAAAGCTCTGCCGTTATCTGAACGGTCTGCATCTTCCGGGCGTCTATTTCCGCGAGAACTATTTCCAGCCCACGTTCCACAAGGGCGCAGGGAAAATCTGTGGCGGGGCGCAGATCCATGTCCTCGACCGGGAAAAGTTCCGATCCTTCGACATGGCGGTCCGCATCTTGCGCTATCTCTTCCACGAATACCCGAATGACTTTGCGTGGAAGGCTCCGCCATACGAATACGAATACGAGAAACTTCCCATCGACATTTTACTCGGCTCGGGAACGTTCCGTAAAGAATTTATCGAGAACGGGGAACTCTGATGCGCGTGCTCTTGCTTGCCGCGGGACTCGGTACGCGCCTTCGACCGCTCTCGCTTCAGATGCCGAAGCCTCTTGTCCGCATTGTCGATCGGACGATTCTCGAACACCAGGCGATGCTCGCACGGACGCTTCCGGGAGCCGTTCTCCATGTGAACGCCCACTATCTTGCGCACAAATTAAGCGTCGAGGCGAACGCCCTCGGATTTGAAAAAGTCTGGGAGGAATTTCCTGAAGCCCTGGGAACGGGCGGTCCGCTCTTTCGGATGAACCGGGAAGATCCGGTCGATGAACTTCTGGTGATGAATTCGGATTGTTTCTGCCGTTTCGACTTGCGTTCGTTTGTGCGCCTTGCTCGGTCTTCGGGGGCGTCGTGCGCATTGCTCGCGGTCGATAATCCCATGGTGAATTCCATCTATGTGCGGAACGGTCTTCTTGCGGGAATCCGCGACCGCTTTGGCGACAGGACGAGGGACCGCGTCACCTTTTCGGGAATTTCCTGGTATTCGAAGCGCGCCCTCTCGGAAATCCGTGAAGAAGAAACGGACGTGCGCCTTTTCTGGAAGCGGCTTTTTGAAAGCGGACACTCGCCTTTTATCGACGACAGCCAGAAGTTTTCGCTCTGGATAGACATGGGAACTCCCGACGGTCTCATGCGGGCGAGCGATTTCCGGCGGAAAGAGCTTGGCGTGGGAAATTTCGGCGTTCCGGAAAATGCGATGTCGCGGGCTAAGGCGACTGTCTGGATGCCCGGTGTCGAGGTTCCCCCTTCTGCGACATTCGACCATGCGATTGTTTTTCCGGGTGCGAAAATCGAAGACGGGGAATGCGTGAAAAATGAAATCCGCGGAGAGAATTTCCGCTGGCCGATCGGAAGGTAAAAGGCTATGTCTAGATTCAGAATTGTCCTCGTCGAACCGGAACATCCGCACAACGTGGGATTTGTCGCCCGGGCGATGCGTTCCAACGGGCTTTCCGAGCTTTACCTGGTCTATGCGAAACGCGATGCCGTGAACCCGGAATCCTACAGGACCGCGCACAATGCGGCTGCCATCCTCGACGCGGCGAAGGTCGTTCACAACTTGGACGATGCGCTTTCGACGGCGAACTATGCGGTGGCTTTTTCCCGCAGACGCTTCGACACGATTGTCCCGAACCTTTCCCTGCCGCATTTGCCGGAAAGGCTTCCCGACGGATCGGTTGCGCTTGTATTCGGACGCGAATCCTGCGGGCTTTCCTTGGAAGACATCGAACGCTGCGCTCTCGTGTGCGAAATTCCTGTCCCGGGGCAGATGAGCCTGAACCTTGCGCAGGCGGTGACTGTCGCCTGTTACGAGCTTTGCCGGGCGGGACTTCTCGATGGTTCGGGGCTTCGCACCGACCGGGTTCCCTTGAAGCGTGGCCGCATCGAAAAGGCGAACATCGGGCAGATTGAAAATTTCTTGAAATATCTTCATGAAAACTTGACGGACCGCTACCAGAACAACACATGGACGGAATCCGCCGTTCGGGAATTTTTGCAACGGCTCGCTCCGACGCGTTTCGAAATGAGCGCGCTCCTCGGGCTTGTCAAGAGCCTCGTGATGCGTCGGGAAGAGAAATCCCGGAAAGATTCGGATTGATTTTCCGCTTCGCCGCTAGGCGAAATCGAAAAGTACGTTTACGTCAAGGCCCCCGTGGAGCGTCCTGATTTTCCGTTTCGGGGAAAGCGCCAGAGCCTTTTCCGCTTCGGCGTTCGGGGCGATAACCGCAATGTTTGAATGAGAAAAGTCCGCCCGGATTTTCTTTCCGATTTCCCGGTAGAGGTGCGGGACGTCCGCGGAGATGCGCTTGCCGTAGGGCGGGTTCAGCACAAGCAGGGATGAGGCTTTTGCCTTCGGCGATTCAAAAAAATCGGACAGGGAAATTTCGAGTGCGCTTTCGGAAATCCCGTGCAAAAACGGCGCGGCGCCTTCTCTTTCCAGGTTGTAGCGGAGCGTTTCGAATGCCTTTTTCGAAATATCCGCGGCATGAATTTTTAGTTCGGAGAAAAGTTTCAGCCCGGTCGTGTTTCGCGTCATGAAGTTCCATGCGTTCGGGCGGAACGATGGTGCGTTTTGCAGGGCGAATCTTCTGGTTTTCCAGAGGTTCGCTCCGGCGAGGAGAAGTGCCGCTTCGCTCGAAAAGGTCCCGCTGCCCGCCATCGGGTCGAAAAGTTCGTTTGTATGCAAGAGGCCCGCTTCGAGGAGGATGGACGCGGCGAGCGTGTCGCGGATGGGTGCCGCTTCGACGTGGCGTTCGAATCCCCGCTTGTAGAGCGGAACGCCGGCGAGGTCCGCGCTAAGGGTGCAGCGGTCGTTTTCGAAATGGACGAAGAGATTTTGCGGAAAGGGTTCGCCAAAATTTTCTCCGTTTTTTTCGAGCGTTTCCCGGACGATGCGTTCGATGCGTTCCGCGACGGCGTCCGTGTGGTAGAGCCTTGACTTCTTGCTCGTGACGTGGATGCTCGGTATGGAATTTTTGGAAAAGAACAGTTCCCACGGGATGCTTTGCGACTTCTTTTCGAACCGTCCGAAGTTTTCGGCGGAGAAGCTCTCGATGCGCATCACGATACGCGTGCATGTGCGGGAGAAGGCGGTCAGTTTCCAAGCCTCGTCGAGCTTTGCCGTAAAATCCAGCGCACCGAAAGAGGCTTTGACGGGGGCTGTAAATCCCAACGCCCGGAATTCCGCTTCGCAGGTTTTCTCGAATCCGGGATGGCAAATGGCCCGGAAGTCGTGGGGCTTCGCCGTTATCTGCCGCTTGATGCGTTTGGATAGGTCCATGCGCCAAATTTAGCAAGATATGAAAAGAAAAGGCTTGCAAAATCCGTATCGATTTGTTATCGTTCCCGAAAAAAATTCCTGTATGGAGGTTCCGATGAAAAAAATCCTGCTCACCGTCCTGGCCCTTTCTGCCTTCGTTTTCGCCGAGCCGTATGTCCACGACGGTTTCTACATGAATTTCAAGGCGGGTCTCGGGTATATGGATCTGCAGTCGGACAAGACGGACTATTCCTATGTCGATCTGAAAAGCCCGCTATCCCAGAGCCTGACGTTTAAGCTTGGCGGATCCGTGAACCCGCACCTGGCGATTGTCGGGGCGATGTCGCTTTCGGTGGCTACGGGTGAAGTGAAAACCCGCAACGCTTACTATTCGTATAAATCGGATGCGATGCTTTTAAACTTGATTCTCGGACCAGGCGTCGTTTTCTATCCGGTGCAGGGCGGCGTCATGGACAACTTCTTTATCGGCGCAACTTTCGGGCTTGGCATTTGCGGGATAGAAATGGATGATGCCGCTCTTTCGTGGGATGGAGATGACTATTCCTCTTCCAGTACCGCTACGGGATTTGGCGTTTCGCTTGAAATCGGCAAGGAATGGTGGGTGGGCGACAACTGGTCGCTAGGCGTCGATCTCGTCTATTC
>CAVKXR010000102.1:0-7946 GCA_963660275.1 Oscillospiraceae bacterium | reverse complement strand
GTGTAACAAAACCGTCTTCGTTAGAATTCAATGCAATTCTAAAAGCACCCTTTCCGCTAAGTAATGGAACATTTAAAAATTCATTTTCAGCCAAGTAATCCGTCAGCTTATCAAAGCTCTCTTCAAAATTGTCAATAGAATTTACAGCCTTGGCTTTTAATGCCTTTTCACAAAAAATTTTGAATACGCCATCCCTTCGTTCAAAGACAACTTTTCCGTCATCATTCTTAGGGCGTAGACCTTCCACAAAATCAGTATAGTCATACGATTGATGGAACTGAACCATTTTCCATTCGGCACCCATTGACTCTGCAATCTTTTTAGCAAGATATGTTTTCCCAGTTCCTGGAGCTCCGTGGAGAATGAGGTTGTGATTGTTCTTCAGAAAATCAACGTAATTCATGTAATCTACTTCCATAGCATTATCCTCCTTGTCTTGCGGGCCATCCATCTCCAGCTTATCTTTTGCGAATTTGATTAAGTCATGTAACTTGTCACTGCATTCTTGCAATGTCTTGCGATACTTGCCATACATATTTCCATCGAAATCAATTTCTGGTGAAACGCGGACCCAATCGACATCACAGCTAAACCAGTGTGGACGAGTTGAATCTTTCGCCTCCATATTAGATGTGGCACAACCAACGCCATAGACCTTTATAAAAGGAAGGTCGTGTTTAGATCCCTTTGTAGAACATGTGGCCGCGATGATGATATCGCCGATTTTAACCTGCTTAATATACTTTTCGGTATCGCATTCGCCACCTTCCCAATATCCGTCTTTTACGAAGGTGTCGATCATGTTTTGACGTGGTTCACCGAAACTTGTCCCTGCAATCCAAATCCGCTGCATTTCTGCAGCGTAACTGAAAGCCGCATCAGAGAACTCGTAGAAATTGTGGTAGGACTTATCGCCACTATTAAGGAGTTCTTTAACTTTTTTAGCAGCATTCTCATACACGGCGTAGGAAACAGAATTGTCACGCAACTTTAAACCGCTTTCCTTATTAAGAAAAATTCGAGAAAGACTGTCCATTGGCGGATATTCATTGGGCTTCATCCAGAAAAATGCATAAGTCAAATTCCACTTGACGCCATTCTTTTTCTGAGCCTCATCAAAATGCTCGGCAATCTTGGCGGAATCGTTCTGCATAAAGGCTTCAAACAGGTTCCACAGTAATGGAATTGTCTCCAACTTTTCATTTTCGTAGTAGAAACAGGATTTCCGTGCATTGCTGATGGGGAGCCCTTCAAAGTCGTCCGGGACAGGCGCTACAATTTCAAATTTCGCTTTAAGAGCCTTAATCATTTCCTGGCGTTTCTCAACACCAGAGGAACGGTTAAATATTGCAAAAACAGTAAACGGATCGATATCGCGAAGAATTCCGTCGGACACCTTGGCTGTCAGAAAGCCAATCCATTCTGCATCCAGCGATGTGATCTTCTCAACCAATTCCGGTCGCGTTGCAGCATCCTTATAATCAAGTAATTTCTTTGCGAATTCTTCGTAAAACGGAATCCAGGTAAATTTTGCCATACCGTTCTCATGTGTTTAAAAATTAAATTTATATACAATCAATATAGAATAGAATTCCTTTCGTCACCTCTTCTACATCAATCCCTAGCCAGTTTTTGTCGGATGTTGACAATCGTTTCAAGTAGGCCTTGTCGCTGAAAACCTGTTCTAATCTTTTTACGACGTCGGCAATACTGTTTTCGCGCATTTGATTGTCACTGAAAATATACGCATCTAAACACTTGAGAAGGTTAGTCTTGTTCGCAACACCGGAAAGATAATAAAGGTCAAACACATCCTTAAAGCGTGTTGAGAAACTCCCGAATTTCAGAAGCGAACGCAATTTTTCTGCGAACATCTGTTCGCTAGAATTGATTAAAAGACTGGCACCCTCACTATCGAGAGCGATATCGAAACAAAACATTTCCTGATCAATATCCAATCGGCTATGGACGCCTAAGTCAATTTTGCTTTGAATTTTATTTCCGTTGGAATCTGCAATTTCAATGTGAACGCGTTTCCCCTTGTATTCCTGCTGCCTCAGTTCCTCGATGGAATCGAACCGCTTAATCGTTATCCCCTCAAGTCGCCCCATACTTGCGATAAAAGTATCAATAGCCGAATCAGTGAGCGGATAACGTAAAAAATCAATGTCTAGGTCCTGCGTTGCACGACGAACATTCTTCGTTTTGCTCCTCATTACAACGCCACCCTTGATTGTCACATTTCGCGACAAGGGTCCCGCTGCAATGGCCTTCAAAACAATATCCTGACACACCTTTGCGCGAGCGTTCAAATCACTATAGCCTTGCGCAATCTCTGTTTGAACCATCTTGGCAATATCCATCATCAGAAAACCTCCAGCTGTAGGGCCTTGTTTATCATGCCTGCTTTGGGGAAGTTTTCAAGATATTCCTGCATCGATTGCAAATCTAGATCACCGATGATTTTTCGGTAGTTGCCGATGATTTCTTTGTAATAGTCGTAAGGGAGGTTGTTCTTGTGGCGGATCAGCTCCAGGAGCATCCGTTCTTTATTGTAGATATTGATCTGTGCGTCGGCGTAAAGCATCGTTGTTGCGCCGAGGCGTAAAACATCTTCCTTTTCGAATTTTTGGACAACTCGCGAATCGGCAATTTTCTTTGCCCCGCTTGTTGTATTCAGGAAGATTTTATCGGGAATGGAATCTGTCAGTCCATGGCAATAAAAAGCCGTATTTAACGTTATCACACCCTTGGGATACTTGGCAGCGACAATCGCAATATCCGACTCGCTTTTTTGGTCGGAATACACGCCAGGCTCCAGCTGAAAGATGACGCCCTCAGCAACAGCCCTCTTTACAAGGTACTTGGAACCAAACCATTCTATGCATTGTTCGTAAGTCTGTATCATTTTACCAAAGGTATGTAAAATATTTGATTTTACCGACTTTTGGTTAAAAATAGTCTTTTTTATGGCAAGAATCAAGCCTATAAGGGCTATTTTGCTCATTTTCATCTCCTTCCCCGCCGACAAGCATCAAACGGCGAGGCATTAATTTTGTGCCCAGAGAATATAATTGTTGGCGAATGTCAAAAGATGACAAAAGCGTTAGTAAGAAACTTTCTTTCCATCTGGGGCAATCGTCAGCGCTTTTGCGGCATGCAGTGCGTCAATCAGTTTTTGAATATTGTCCTCAGAGATCTTTTCCGCCTTAAACCAAGTCTTCAAGGAATTGTGTAAACCGCTCTTTGTTGTCGGAGCGTTCTTTTTCATATCCTTCAAAAGTTTCTTGGCTTTAGCAACAGCCTTGTTTAAATCAAAAGCCGGTTGCTTGGGTTTCTGCGCTTTTGAAGCAGGCTTTGCAACGGTTTTAGAAACTTTCTTAGCCGGATCAGGTGCCAACTGCGCAGAATTATTCAACGTAACACCTAGACGCTTTGCCAAGGCTTCGTAAGAATCTATGCGCTCGCAGCGATTTTCGCCAAATTCCTTTTGAACATGCAGAATCAACGGGTCATAATCGTGATCCTTTGAAAGAATCACGCAATGACTGTTGAATGGCTCATGAGGCATTACTTGACCCATATAGAACGCGATATAGAAATCCAACGCGTTTTCCGCCTGTTTCTTGGTCATGTTTTCCGGAATAGACAGTGCGACTGTTTCAAGACGGGGTAGTGTCAAGGGTTTTTCGCAAAAATAGTCTGTTCCAACATCAGATTCTAGGCTAGGTTCGACCAGGCCTTTTTCATTTCAGTTTCAAATTCCCGTTGGTTTTCAAGCTCATAAAGGTGTTTCATGTTCAGGTATCGCTTGGTGCCCCATTCCTTCGTGGCGATATGCCTTAGCCTGGCGCACACAAGCATTAAGGCCGATTCCCCGTCCGGAAAACAACCTACAACTCTCGTTCTGCGGCGAATTTATCGGTTGAGCTGTTCAAGGATGTTGTTGGTCCTGATGCTTCGCCAATGCTCGTACGGGAAGTCTAGGTAGGTCAGGGTTTCCCCGACGCCCTTGACGTAGAGATCTGCAGCCGATTTCAGTCCCGCATCGCGCAGTTTCCGTTCCACGTCGGCAACCTTCTTCGAAGGTGTTCAGAAAATTGTGGAATACGCCATAAAAAGTAACTGCAATTATTTCGGAGTCAATTTCCCACTCGACAAATGTAAAATATGCGGACATTTTGGGAAAATTGACGATACATGCAGTTCTTGCGGCTCAACAGACATCTTGCGGCTGCGTAGGGTTTCCGGTTATCTTTCAGAAAAAGCCACCTTTACAATAGGAAAAAAGAAGGAATTGGAACTACGAAAAGCATTCTCTTGGCATTAATCACACAATCCAACAGGCCAACCATTGATCCTGATACTTTCATCGGTTACAAAGCATTCCACACGGCGTTTGCCCCGCTGCTTTTCGATTCCCGGAGAATAGCGGTCGGTTAGGAAAACCACCCGCTGGTTTGTGGAGCCGACCCAATCGCGGTCATGGTCTAACAGGTTTTCCATAAAAGGACCATCGACTAGGACATCTGCATTTGCGAGTAGTTCATCCACAAATGGATTGTGAAGGTCGATTAGCTCCTGGTGCAAAAAACCGGTGAACACCAGGACGCTCAAGCTATTTTCGTGGCACCATCGGGCGACATCGGCGAGTCCTTCCGCCTGGAGCATCGGTTCGCCTCCAATAAACGAGACACCTTCGATGCCGTTTTGCTCTTTAGATTTGTGTATGGCCTCCTTTACATCGGCTGTGTCGACAATATGGCGTTCAACAAAAGGTTGCATGTGCGGATTACAGCAACCTTTGCACTTTCGGGAACACCCCTGACACCAGAGAGCAAACCTCTTGCCAGGGCCCTCCGCTTCGGTACATTCACGCGCAGATGCCAAGTTCAAACAAATCATTCTAAACGCAGTTCAAATCGACCAGGTCGTTCCTTCCTTGTAGACACGACAATGGTGCGCCCTTCTAGTTCGTCCGTATGTTCAAACACAAAATCAGCCAACTTATTGACAATTCTGGATTCAATAACATTTAACAGTCCGCGCCCACCATTCCTGGCGTCAGTGGCTGTAGCAATGGAACTGAAAATTACATCTTCATCTTCAAAGCGCAATTTCGCCTGATAGTGATCCTTCATGAAGTCTATCATCGGACGCATCTTCGTCTTCGCGATATTGACAAAGACCTTTTTATCATTGATGAAATTAAACGGAACTATATTGTCACCTATGCGATTTAAGAGTTCAGGGCGTTTCAATTCTTCGACAAAGTGTCTCTTTACCTCCTGTTCAAACCTACTATGGACTTCCTCTGGTGCCATATCCGGAGAAATGCAGCCATTGGCAGCGCCTATATTGGACGTAAAGATGATAATAGTTTCTGAGAAAGAGACAGTCTGCCCCTTGCTATCAGTCAAACGACCGTCTTCGAGAATCTGCAAAAACTTGTCAAGGATCCTGCCATGCGCTTTTTCGATTTCATCAAAAAGCAGAACACAAAACGGCTTTGCCATAACGGCGTTTGTCAACTGGCCGCCCGCTTCGTACCCGACATATCCCGGAGGAGCACCTATCAAACGCTGGTCGCTGTGTTCCTGACTAAATTCCGACATGTCGAATCGAATACAGGCACCTTCGTCGCCGAATATAAATTCGGCAATAGCCTTCGCAAGTTCAGTTTTGCCAACACCCGTCGGTCCCACAAAAAACAGCGTTCCCTTGGGCTTGCGCTGCTTGGCGGAATGTTGCAGGCCCGAGAAGCCCGTATAGGCGCGCAATATGACAGACCTGACCTTCTCAATGGCCTCGTCCTGGCCCTTTACGCGCTTCTTCAAGGTCTCGTCGATATTTTCGAGTTTTTCTCTATTGAGTTCTTCCCAAGGGCTAATCTTTTCGCCGTACTTGTAGAGGTTGACCAGCTTTTCACAACTCAAAGATTCACCGTTCAATCCAGAAAGCCGCACCAGTTGAGCGATTTCTTTAAGGCTGAAGCCATCAAGGGAATCTATGAAATTCTCCTTATCTAGCTTATTTTCTGGACTGTTAAGACTTTTAGATACTTTTAAGTTCGGCATGACATAATCTACAAAGGCGCTTCTTTCTGGTCTGCCGGGATAGGGGATGTTTATGGAGCTGACCTGGGGGTTATCCAGGTAACAAATAGGCGGAATAGAGGACTGGTTCTTTGTCAAAATAATAACCAGGTTTCGCGGTTTCCTAAAATATTCCCCCGCAATATCATACTGCTGTGCCTGAAGCGTTTTCGCTATTTTCGCAAGGTACATCCGCTCCTTTTCGCTGAGGGAGTTCGAATTACCGAACAGATAGTCGGAATAGTCCAAAATAAAGGCGGTAGGTTCCGTAGCCCCATTCAGGTCTGTCAGCATTTCCGAAAAAAAATTATCAACATCGGTATCACCGCTGGTTGGAGAGATGTTTGATGGTTGAGTGAACGCATCATCGTCGGCGTCCAAATACCCACCGAGAGCAGGAGACTGCTCCGGTGTATTCTTGCGGTACTTGCTCAATTCCCAGTTGGTTCCACCAACGCAGTCCCAGACTCGTACCCGCTTATAGTCCTTTGCTTTTACAATATCCACCACATTCCGGAGGATCGAATCATAGCGTTTCTGATTCAATTGATTTCGGCAGATGTCAAGAACATTGCCATAAATGACTATGGATTCTTTTACGTCTATATCACGATCAAGGCTTTCTTTCCAAGCATTCAGCTTTTTTTCAGCCATTATCTGCTCCTTATGTTAGAATTAGGCACATCAACGGAATCCTTTCCGATTCGGTCGGGATTTTTCCATATAACTCTTTCATCAGATAAATTGATATAGAGTTTCTTCAGATCTTCTTGCAGGGGCTTGATATCTTTCATGCAGCCCATGCCTTCGTATCGGTCAAAGCGCCACCTCATTTTGCCGGTATCGGTCACGCTAATTTCGGCATGCCTACCGTTGGCCTTGCTGCCGACAATTTTTACCACTGTCCGGTCATCTTGTTTTTCCAGAGTCACGCTATTACTGGTGATGTCAAAGCCCTGACCTCTGAGAATCTTGACTACGGACTTTACAACCATTTTACGGGCATCTTCGGATACAACCTTTTCTTCGGCAGCTTTATCAATCTCAGAAATCGAATTCTGGATTGTTTCCAGGGTTTCGCCGGCCTCCTGACGCCCCAGCAGGGCATCCAGCGAGGCCAAGGTATTCTTCTTCTCGGTCGCGTCGAATTCTTCGGAGCTAATCTGGCTCTTGATTTCTGCAATCTGGTCACCAATGCTTTCGCGCTTTGTTGTTTCCATAGCGCTGTTTTTCCATTTGGTCGCCTTGGCTTCGGCAGAGGCAACCACCTTGGCCACCGCTGCTTCAATAGACATTGAAGTCTGCAACGTCCCCGCTTCAACGGATTTGCGGATATCTTTTAAACCATCCTGCGCAAAGTTCTGCACTGCAGGGTTCTTGATTTTCCGGATAGCCGCATAAAAAGCTGACATCGCTTCCGATTTCTTTGCCGCCCGTTCTTCGGCTTCCATCCGAAGGCGTTCGCGGTCGGCCTGTTCCTGCTGAATTCGTATGGCATTGGTCATACGCCTTAGCCCATGTACATAGGATTGGATACGGCGGCTCGTTTCACGGGCATATTCAGGATTGGAATCCAGGTTGTCCTGCGCGTTTTCAAGATCTTGTTGCAAGTTGCGAATTTCATCGGGAATAAAGTCCTGCAAGCGATCTCTGGTAAAATCGCTAAGCATGTCCCTATAGCGGTTCAGGTAGCCACGAGTCGTTTCACGCATACGGGCAAGTCTCAATGCCTGTCGCCTTGCCATTTGAATAAGATATTCTGCTTCATGACTCATTTTGACGCTCCTTTTTCTGGTCTTTCTGCGACATAAATTCCTTGGAAGACATCTGCTGAATAGATTCTCCGTATAC
>CAVKXR010000101.1:0-7997 GCA_963660275.1 Oscillospiraceae bacterium | reverse complement strand
TCAATGTCTGCAAATCTAAGTTCTAAGCACTCAATTCTAAGTTCTGATACCCCCTACCTTGCAACCACCCCCTAGGCCACGCTGTCCAATGTATTTCCCACGTTATTCTCCGGCTTTTCTCTCCTATGTCATTCCCGCGCTTGTCCGCCGCGGCGGACGCTAACACGGGAATCTCCTTTCAGATAAGGGATTGCCGGGTCAAGCCCGACAATGACATTTAAGCGAATTATTTATAGCGCTCCCTCCAAGATGACCGCTTGAAAGAAACGTCCGCTCCGACGCCTCTCGTCCCTCTTACCATGTCCCTCGTCCCACTCCCCTTCAAACAACTGAATCCTGTTTCCTGAATCCTGATTCCTCTCTACATCAACGAAGCGCTATCTGATCTTTGCGCCTATCGGCAGTTGAGAATTTGGATCTTGCTTTTTTGCCCATGGAAGGCTCTTGCGATGAATTTCCCGCGAGGGAGTTTTTCAAGCGAAACCGTTTCTGCGTCTGTTGAAAGTTTTTTTGTCAAAATCCTGTGACCGGTCAAGTCGAAAATCTCGATGCGGTCGGCGTTTTGGACGGTGAGCGATTTTTCGGAAAAGAAAATTTGAATGTCGGAAGGCTTTCGCGAAAATTCCGGAATCGCTGTAAAGGTGGGGGCCTGGGCGCTCAGCGTGAACTTGCCGATGTAATTGGAACCTGTCAGCTTGTCGAAGTAGGTCGAATCGTTTGCGAAGCGGACCGTGGAATAGTTGCTGTCCGCGGGCCAATTCCCGTATTGCGAAATGCGCAGGAACACGGCGTAGTCGCCTTCGGAAAGGGCCGCGGGCAGTTTCGCTTCGAGCCGGATTTCGTTCATGCCGTCGAAAATCGTCTCAGCCTGGATGCTGTCGTAATCGGCGATGTTTCCTTTTTCATCGAACGGGGATTTTAGTTTTACCGTTCGGGAGCGTATCGTCTGCGGGTCAAAGCTTCCGCTTTGCTTGATTTCGACAGGTGCGCCGTAGCTGTCGCCTTCTATTTTTCGGAGGACAATGGTCACCGGGCGCGATTTTATCATGTTGCCAAAGCCCACGTTTTGAATCTTTAGCCGTATCGGCAAGTCGCTTTTCGGCCCGAGGGAATCCATCAGGTAGGATTCCTTGAGAACGTAGCGGTAACCCAGATGGTCGTCGATATACTTGAACGCGGAACTGTAGCCGGAATCGATCGGGTCGCGCGGCGTAAATGTCGTATTTTTCCATTCCGCGATGAGTTTGTCGTTCCATTGGATGTTTAAATAGCTTGTGTGGGTGCGGAATCCTTCATAGGAGAGAAATTCGACGGTGTTGATTTTTTTGTAACCACTTGCCGTGGTGAGCGCTTCTCCGCCATAGCTTGTGTTCGCTCCGTATTTTTCGAGCCAGGCGACGCCTTCTTCGCGGCAGATGCTTTGTGCGCAGCTTCCTCCCCAGGTGCCGTAATCGTATTCCGTTCCCAGGTAGCCGTCGTTGAAAAGTCCGACGCGGTAAATGTCCGCTCCGATGGAATCCGCTTTCGCCTGAAAGTACGGGCTGTCGATACGGAATGTGACTGCATACCGATCCTCTCCCTGCGTGGAAAATTCAAAGGCCTGGGCGACGACCGCCGCCGTTCTTGCGACGATGTCAATGGATTTTGTATGTCGGAGCAATTCCCGCAACGCTTCGCCTGCATTCTGCGAACCGGAAAGCTTGCTTGTGTGATTTTCTCCATAAGGTCCGTACATGCCTAGTTCCACGGCGGTGATGACGTCGTCGTATTCGTCATAGATTTCGGCGAGTTGGCGGATGTGCCTTAAAATCCATTCCTGCCCGGGTTCCATCTCGAAGCCTTTTTGGTATTTCCAGCTGCCTTCGTACCATGGGTCATAGGAAAACCTTACAATGATGGTAGAATTCTGGGCGCGAACCCGGTCGAGATATTTTCGAAATGAATCCAGAAAGCCTTCAGTCAGGTCCTGGGTCGTTCCGTGGTTGTAATTTATGGAATCTCCCCAGCGGGAATTGCTTGAAAATTCGGAAATGTCCGCGCGCAAATGGATGAAGCGATTGCCATAAGGCTTGTATTCTTCAGCGGTCGTCTTGAAGTGGATGACCTGCGGCGTGTAGAATCCGCGGTCGGGATTGTAAAATGTCTGCATCTGGTCGGCATCGTCGATATCTTGCTTGACCACGCTTGCCGCAAACGAGAAAGTCGCAGCGCAGCAGAGGAATAGTGTCCAGAAGCGCATAAAAATTTCCTTGTTAAACAAGGACTTAAAGTATATTCTGCCCAGACATCTCGAACGGTTGTAAGTTTTTCTTGTTTGCGAAAAAAGGAAAGGGCGCTAATCTTTTGTTCTCTTTTCCGCCTTGAGCGCTTCAAACGGCAAAAGTTTTCCCTTGTTTGTGTAGGCGCAAAGATTTTGGTAAAAGTTTCGGCAATTTGCGCAAATGCAATGAAAAAGGCTTTTGACCGATTTAACATTTGGGAAACCGGGGAAAAGGTAGAACAGGTTTTGAACGGTATAATTCAAATTTGAAGCTTTAATATAATTTCACCTTTTTTGCGGGCAAAATCGATTTTCAAGTTTTCGACAGTATAATGATTGTTATAGAGAGCCCAAAGTCCTTTGAGCATTGCTCCGTAGGAATCGTCTAGTACCATGCCGGAATGTCCCTCTTTCCAAGCGTATTTAGGCATGTATTTTTCTAGATCCGCTATGCAGAGCTGAGGATCGTTGTTGGGGTCGACAAGAAAATCGGGGACGATATCGACATAGTGAATCTTTCGGTTTTTCCCGGACCAGTCCTTTCCCGGATAAGGTTCGGAAACGATGCGCCCGCTCATCACGATACCGGTATTGCCGTTGCCGACGCGGAGCATGAAAAAGCGGTCTCCGCTGTGAATCTTTTCGTGCTCCCAGACGCTCCAGTTCAACGTGTAATTTTGCGAGTCTCGTGCACATTTCAAGGCTTCTTCGAAATCTTTTATGCGGAAACTGGATATTTCGGGATTCCATCTCAATAAAACGACGCTCATCGGTTTTCCTTTGTTGGTGAACAGATATAAAGTAATCTCTTGATTTGTCAGATATTGTCAAAGAATGAAAATGCCTGAAAAAATTGCGCTTGGATTTTCCGCGGAAAATCAAATTCTTGTCTATCGGATGTCGGCAACTTTGTATATTTTATATGTAATCAAGAAGGAGTTTTCAACAATGAATCTCGAAAATTTGGATTTGCTTTCTCAAAAGATTGAATCGATGCTCGAAGCGCTTCGCCGCTTGAAAAACGAAAAGGCGGAGGCGGAGAAGGCGGTTGCTGCAAAGGCTGTTGAATTGGAAAACTTGCAGTCGGAAATGTCGGAAAAGTCCCGGCAGATTGAAACGCTCCAGGGGGAACTGGCAAACAGAAATGCGGATATCTCGAATCTGAATGCGGAACTCGCTGCAAAGAATTCCGAAGCGGAAACGCTCCGGGCGACAGTTGCCGAACGCGATGCGGAACTCGAATCCGTGAAGACGGCTCTTTCCGAAAAGGAAGCGAAGCTTGCCGACATGGACAAGGTCGTGAGCGAACAGGGCGACGAAATCCAGAACGCCCGGGAAAAGTTCCAGAACCTGCTTTCGACGATCGAGAGCGAACTCGGAACGGAAATTCCGGTGCAGTCGCCTGGCGAAGAACCGCAAGTTTCCGAAGAACAGTCGAACGATTCGGCAGGGGAGTCTGCTCAAGCGGATTTTTTCGGCTGAGGTGGTTCGCAGCCACCGATTCGTTTGGCGTCGGAATGAAGGAATGAGGTGACCAATGGACGCTCGGGATTCTTCCTTGCACACAACTCGGGTTGAAATCGGGAACGACCGGTTTCAAATCCAGACGGATCTTACCGATGCGGAACTTTCTGCGATTGTCGCCTATGTGACAAAAAAGGTCGAAACTTATGTGAAGGCGGATGCTCGGATGGACATGCGCAAGCAGATGCTTTTGATGGCGATGGATATCACATCGGAGCTTTTCGATATGCGCCGTCGCCATGCCCGCTACAAGGAATTTTATCTGGAAAGCCAGAAAGTGGCGAAAGTTTTCGCCGACATGCTGTCCGACGAACTCGACAAATTGCAAGCTCCATCACATTTTGACAAATAAATGACAAAAGTACAGAAATAAAGACAAAAAGTGCTTGCTTCGGGCACTTTTCCTGTTTATATTAGAAAAGGCATCCTTCGGTAGTTATGCCCGATCTAACAAGATTCAATCAGCTCCGAACTCTTGCTTCGATGTTTATGCCCGGTCTTTTGACCCTGAAAAACTGACAGGCGAGGTGGGCTATCTTTTCTAAAAGAGTAGCTTCGAGCGTAGAGAACCCGGAGGATGTCTTTTTTTTGTTTTTGCTGAAGAAATCAGGAAACTGAATTCAGTGGATGGTCATTAAACGGGACAAGGGACATGGTAAACGGGACGAGGGGCGTCCGAGCGAGCTTTTTCCTTTCGGCGACATCCACCCGTAACGTTGCTCAACCTGTCATTATCGGGCTTGACCCGATAATCCCCATACACAAAGGAGATTCCCCGGTCTGCGTCCGCCGCAGCGCACAAGTCGGGGAATGACAGCGTACCAGCAACAGTTTGTTTTGAATTCCCTCGTCCCGTGTTCCGCTAAACTCGTCCCGAGAACTTAAATGTCCGCAGACTAATCCCTAGTCCCTGAACATAAACATCCGCGGATATCCCTAGATTTTCTGGTAAAGCCTTAGGCCGAATTCCGAAAGCCTCGCGATGAGCCTGTCGGCAAGAGACGCGGAAAATTCTTCGTAGGAAACCCATTTGGCGTATGTCGTAAACAGGTAGATTTCGAGCGGGATTCCGTAGCCGTTCGATTCCCGTTCGCGGACGATCAGCGTGCGGGATGTGTCTATCTCGGGGATGGTGCGGAGGAATGCGGAGATGCAGAGGCGATAGGCTGCCAGATTGAGCGGGCGTTCGCCTTCCGAAAGTTCGGCGAGAAGTTTTTCGAGGACCGGCCTGTAGAGGGAATTTTCCTTTAGCTGCTGAATCTGCGTTTCGGTAAGCGTGGCGAGGGAACGGGCGTCGATGAGCAGCGCGCGCTGGATGCGCCTTCTGCCGGATTCCTGCATGAGACGCCAATTTTTGAACGGTGTGGAAACAAGGCTGTATGCCGGAAGGACACTTGTGGTGTTGTCCCAGTTCGTGATGCGGATGCTGGTGAGCGAGACCGAGTGGACGACGCCGTTGATGTTTTCTTTGGGAATTTCAATCCAGTCGCCGGTGCGGACCAGGTCGAATGTAGCGATTTGTACGCCGGCGGTAAAACCCAGGATAGGATCCCGAAAAATGAGCATGAAGACAGCGGCGAGCGCTCCGAGACCCGAAAGCAGAATGACGGGGCTTTTTCCGGTGATTTGCGAAATGACGAGAATCGTGCAGACCAGAAATCCGACGAGAAGGGCCGCTTGGCGAACGCCTTGAATCGGAAGTCCTTGCTTTTGGGAATTTAAAAGGATGTGGTCCGCAAAGGCGTGGAGAAAGGAATCATAGACAAGGAAACCGACGATGATAAAGTAGAGGTTGTTTAGCGTGAAGAGCGATTGAAAGAGAAAGGAGTCTTGCGGAAGAACGTGGGGAAGGCCCGTGTAGAGAATGATGGCCGGGACGATGTGAACTGCCCGCTCGACCGTCTTGCGTTCGACGAGCATATCGTCAAACTTGTTCTTGCTTTTTTCGGCGACTTTCTTGAAAAACGGTAAAAATAGATGGCGTGAAATTATCAGGAGGAGGACGGCTACCAAAAAGAGAAGGACCAACCCTCGGTATGCTTCAAAAATATCGTTCATGTCTGCAAGATAGAAAATAATGGGCGCGGACGCTCTGCGTTTGGAACGAGGTTTTTGGGAAAATTTCTATCTTGTGAAAGTATGGTTTCAAAAAAGTCTGTATCTCGTTGTGTGAAAGCCCTGATGAGGGAACTTGTCATCCCGATTGCCTGCGCATTGGTGGTTATCCAGTATGTTATCCAGGCATTCCAGATTCCGAGCGGTTCCATGGAAGATACGCTGCTCACGGGCGACTTTATTTTGGGGTTAAAGTTTACCTACGGTTCGCCGATTCCGTTTACCCATTCGAAGTTTCCGGGCGTGACCAGCCCTAAAAAAGGCGATATCGTCATTTTCCGCTATCCGGGAGAACCTGCCTATCCCGATTACGATTATGTGCGCTATACGCACTTGGCGGATGCGCTGATGTTCGGGAATTATTACTGGGATTCAAAGCCGATTCCCGGAAATCCGCATTTGGTGCATTACGCTGACGGCCCAAAGGATTTTATCAAGCGGTGCGTCGCAACTTCGGGCGATACGGTTTCCGTGCGGAACGGTGTGCTGTTCCAGAACGGCGTCCCCCAGGAAAAGTTGCCGGGAAAAGGAAAATATTCGGCGTATTTCCGGTCTGCCGGTGCGCGAGACTCGCTTGAGCCTGTCCGCATTCCCGCTCCGGGAGACATCATCGACTTGGAAGGGCTTTCGCTTTCGAGGCTCTGGTGGGTGAAATCCCTGATGGCGCAGGAAAATCTGGATAAGAAGGTGGAACTGGAGCTTTCCCTTTTCAAGGATTCCGTAAAAGTATCGAACTACACGTTTGAAAATTTTCGGATTCCCGTGGAAAGCGATCGGAGCCTTTTGCTGAATATGGCGCTTTCACAGGGGCGCATCATGGGGCAGGGGTTGCGGCAAGGCGATACGATTGTGGGGCCGATGGATTTTGCCTTGCTGGCAAAGCTCGCACGTACAGGATTTATTCCGCGGTTTGACCCGAACGGCAATTATCCGGGACTATCCCGCCCGGTGAGCTACGACTATTTTGAAGGGGCGCAGCTGGAAGATCTCGCCTACAATGTTTCGCTGGATTCGTCGCTGTCTCTTGAGTCGAGGCTTCTCGTGGATGGTTCTCCAGTGAAAAATTACGAGGTGAAGTATCCCGTTTACTTTATGATGGGCGACAACCGGGACAATTCCGCGGACAGTCGCTACTGGGGTTTCGTTTCCCAGAAGAATATCAAGGCAAAAGCCTTTATCGTCTATTTCTCGTTTGACAATTCCGATCAGGGCTTTTCGTTTGGGAAGCCGTCCTCGTGGTTACAGATTCCGTTTAAAATTCGTTTTTCGCGGATAGGGAAAGTTATCCATCTGATTGGGAATTGATACGTTTGAAATGAAATTTCGCTGGTGGACACTTTTTTTTCTGGCCCTGTTCGTCGCCGACTGTGCAACGTCCATTGCGCCGCAGGGCGGCCCGGAAGACAAGTATCCGCCGCGTGTCGCCGGCGTGTTTCCCGCACCGGGTGCTGTCAATGTGCCACCGGAGTTGAATGTCCATTTACAGTTTGACGAGTGGATTGCGGCTTCGGTTCCGCGGAGCGCTGTAACGATTTCTCCGCCGCTTGAAAAGAGGCTCAAGTTCGAAGTCGATGGCGATGAACTTTTTATCCGTTCGAAGGCGAGGCTCGACGAAAACACGACTTATACGCTGACGATTGCGAGCGGTCTCAAGGATTTGCGTGGCAATGCGATTGCGGAACCTTTCCGTTTGACTTTTTCGACGGGCCCCGTCATCGATTCGCTTTCCGTGTCGGGGCGCGTCATGGTGACGTCCTCGATGGTGAAAAAAAAGCAATACCCGACTGTGGGACTTTTTTTGATGGGGGCAGCCGAGCGGTCCGCGCACCATTACCTGGAAAAGTTCCGCGATTCGCTGAGCGTGGCTGCGGATTCGCTTCCGAAGCTCACCCGGGAAATTCCCATTTTTTCGACGCAGACGGATAGCCTTGGGCGTTTTCACTTGGCAGGGCTTAAAGCGGGCCGTTACCGAGTCGTCGCCTTTCTCGACGAGAATGGAAACCAGAAAATAGAGCCTTCGGTCGAACTTGCCGGTGTGGGAGAGTTTGACTTGGAGCTTTCGCCGCAAAGCGCGGACACGCTCTGGATAGCCCTTGCC
>CAVKXR010000100.1:0-8063 GCA_963660275.1 Oscillospiraceae bacterium | reverse complement strand
GTCAAGTACTATGCGAAAAGTACGGATGTGTTCCCGACGGTCGATATCAAGGGCGGCGTCGCGATTACCTTGTTTGACGCACAAACGAATTTCGGGAAGATCGGGACGTTCTCCGCTTACCCGGAACTGAGTTCAGCGTTGAGAAAAGTTATCGATGATAAATTCCAACCGTTATCTCAAATCATTTACGCTGCAGAAAGTTATCGTTTTACGCAAACATTGCATGATGAAAATCCGGAGGCCGCAAAAGTTTTGAGCAAAGGCCATCTATTTGATTTAAAATCCCCTGTGATGGAAAAACTATCGTGGATTTTTGTGGATGAAGAAGTGCGGAAAGAAAATTATGTCGCGATTTATGGACGTGTAGAAAATAAAAGAGTATTAAAGTGGATAGATCGAAGGTATATTTCGGTCCCCGATAATTTTGATTCGTTTAAAGTTTTCCTTCCTCATTCAAACGGAAGTGGCGCTATTGGGGAAGTTCTATCAACACCCCTTGTGGGGGAACCCCTTGTGGGGCATACTCAAACTTTTATAAGCATTGGAAAATTCAAGACAAAATTTGAAGCGGAAGCCTGCTTGAAGTACATCAAGACAAGATTTACCCGCGCGATGCTGGGAACTTTAAAAGTGACGCAACATAATCCTCGCGAAACCTGGGCGAACGTTCCCCTCCAGGACTTTACTCCAAATAGCGACATCGACTGGTCCAAATCCATCGACGAAATCGACGCCCAGCTCAACGCCAAGTACAAACTAAGCGCAGACGAGGTAGCCTTTATCAGGACCCACGTCCGGGCAATGGAGTGAGGAAAAGACAAGATGACCGAATATAATTTTTATTGCGACGAAAGCTGCCATTTGGAACATGATAAAAGTAACGTGATGGTCCTTGGAGGGGTTTGGTGTCCAAAAAACAAACGCCATGAAATCAATGACCAAATTAAGCAAATTAAAATCCGAAACAATACTCCTCCTCGGGCGGAATTAAAGTGGACAAAAGTATCACCGGCAAAAGAAAAAGTTTATACGGAACTTCTCCAGTATTTTTTTGACGAAAAGGATTTGCATTTTAGAGGACTGTTGATTCCTGATAAGCAAAAGTTAAATCACGAGGCTTTTCATCAAACCCATGATGATTGGTATTACAAAATGTATTTTGAAATGTTGAAAGCTTCCCTAAGCCCCACTGAATCATACCATATATTTATTGACATAAAGGATTCCCATTCTTCGGAGAAGGTAAAAAGGTTAAGCGATGTGATTGCTCATTCTATGTACGATTTTTCGAAAAGTATTATCAAGCAAGTGAAACCGATTCGTTCTGAAGAAGTACAGATTATGCAGATAGCGGATGTTTTGATTGGAGCGTTTGGATATGTCAATAGGTTTAGAAGAGATGAAAGAAAAAGCCAGACAAAACAGAATCTGATAGAACTTATTCAAAAAAAATCAGGTTATTCGATGGAAAAATCGACTTTGTTGCGAGAGGATAAGTTCAATCTTTTCGTTTGGAATGCTCGAAATGTCTAGAGAAATGTGTTGGCTTCCAGAGATAAATCAGTTTCCAGGTGATTCTTTTGATTTGGAATCCTATAAAAGCTATGAAAAAAGTTTGTATAAAATCTATAAAAACGATTTTTGGACAACGCATCCATTCTTTGAAGGTAAAAGGGTTCAAGTTAGAAAGCAGCCTATGATAGATGGCTATGAAGAATCGTTCATCCATTTTACATGCAAAAATTATGACAGCGGTGCATCGCGTGAACCGGATTTTAGACGTTGTGAACGACTTCATTGGATTCGCCCGATGATAGAAAATTATCTATGCAAAAAGGATTGTTCCGAAAATTGCGAAGGCATAAAGGCTTGGGAAGAACCTTATAAGAATACATTTCGCGTTCATCTATTATTTAAAGAAGAGCGTTTTTTGGTCGTTCTTGAAAAGCGCCCTAATTATTGTTTATTGATTACTGCCTATTATTTGGAATATGAACATGCATTTCAAAAACAGCTCAAACATTATGAAAGGTATAAAAAAGCAGAAGACGCTCCGTAAAGCGGAACGTCTCCAGAAACTCCTTCTACAGCTAGTAGATGAGCTTTCCTAAATATACGTTCTATCGGCAAGTGTTGTCAAGGGTTGAATTTTTTCCCATCAAATATTGAGGTTGCGAAAAGACGGAAAGCCTTTTGATTTCCTTGTGGCGTAGAACTACCCAAAAGACTACCCAAAAGACTACCCAAAAGCTTTCAAGCGTGGAAATGCAGATCCTCGACCTTGTGCGGGAAAATGCAGAACTTTCGCGCGGTGAAATCGCAGAAAGACTAGGAAACATAACACCGGACGGCGTAAAGTATCACCTTTCGAAGCTCCAAAAGAAGGGCGTACTGGAACGCGTTGGCGGCAGAAAATTCGGCTATTGGGTAGTTTTAAAACATTGAACCTTTTTACCATTTTTCCTTTTGTTCTTTTGGGTCTAGAAACTTGAGAACTTTGGCGGGAACGCCCCCGGCGACGCAGTTTGCCGGAATGTCCTTGGTGACAACCGCTCCCGCTGCGACGACCGCATTTTCGCCGATGGTTACGCCCGGGCAGATGGTTACGTTCATTCCTATCCAAGCGTTCTTTTTGATAACAACCTTTTTATACGTGTAGATTTTGTGCCGTTCGTTAAAATCGTGGTTGATCGTTGCGATTCGAACGCCTGGTGCGATGGAAACGCCGTCTTCAAATTCGATCCCTCCCGAAGCGGAAAGAATGGCGGAATGGTTGATGAAAACGTTCTTGCCAAACTTTACCCGGTTGCCGAAGTCGCAGATAAAAGGCGTCAAAATTCGGATGCTGTCGAGTTTCCGCTGAAAAAGTTCTTCAAGATATCGGACGTATTCCGCATTGTCGGGCAGGCAGGCGTTTGCCTTGGCGCATAGCGTTCTTGCGCGAAGCATTTCTTGGACGGCTTCCTGAAAATAACTTTGTGTACAATCCGTCGGACCGCCTTGATCCATCAGTTCATAGACATAGCCGGGTTTGAATGTTTGAGTCATAGAAATCCTTTGGTTGTGTGTTTGACAGAAATTTAATGCGTAGAGCTAACTCTAAGTCAAGATATCGGTTTGCGATTTTTGCCGGGAAAGAATATATTTCTGACGAGATGAACTTGAAAATTTCAAAAATTCCATTTTTTGTCCACGCCTTGTTTTGGGCGTTCTCCGCGTCTTTTGCCGAGATTCCGGCGGTGAACCAGTTAGGGTTTTCTCCCGAATCGCAGAAGCAGTTTGTCGCCAAGGGTTCTGACACCGCTTCGGTTGAAATTCGGGAACTTTTGACGAATAAGCTTGCCCTTCGTCTTGCGGCTCCCCGGGCTGTTTACGATGTGACAAGCGGCGATACGGTGCAGCTCTTTGATTTTTCGCCTGTCCAAAAGGAAGGCTCCTATGCGATGATTCGAAACGGAAAAATTTTCGGTTCTCCCGTTTCGATTCAAAAAAATCCTTACCGGAATTTGGCAAAGGCGTCGCTCAAATGGTTCTACTTTCAGCGGGCTGGGATGGCGTTAGAGGCTCGGTATGCGGGAATCTGGACGCGTCCTGCCGGGCATTTGGATACAGTGGTTCGGGTCTATGGGACGGATCGAAAAATCAGCGCGCCAAAAGGCTGGTACGATGCCGGGGATTTCGGAAAGTACATCGTCAATTCGAACATTACCGTTTCGACGCTTTTAAAGTTTTACGAAGATTTTCCGGCGTATGCCAAAAAGCTCGAATGGGATATTCCTCGGGAAAACAAAAAGCTCCCGGCGATTCTCGAAGAAGTCAAGTGGAACTTGGACTGGATGCTTTCCATGCAGGATGCTGACGGTGGCGTTTTTCACAAATTAACGTCCCTCGATTTTTGCGGAAACATCATGCCGCACGAGGATACGCTTTCCCGTTTTGCCATCGGAAAGGGAATCACGTCTTCGCTCGGATTTGCAGGCGTCATGGCGCAGGCTTCGCGCGTCTATCGAAAATTCGACAAAGGTTATTCGAAAAAATTGTTGGCGGCTGCCAAGCGGGCTTACGACTTTTCACAAAAGAATCCGACGCTTTTCTATGAACAGCCGAAAGACGTTTCTACCGGTTCGTATATCGCGAAAAACGAAGATGGAAAAGACGAGTTTCGCTTTGCCGCAGCGGAACTGTTCGAAGCGACAAGGGAAAAAAGATTTTTGGACGACTTGAAAAAGCTTTCCCTGTCCGCGGATAAAAACAGCGGACTTTGGTGGGGCGACTTGAATCTTCTCGCCGTTTTTCGGGTGGCGGAATCTTCTGCATTCGGGGATTCCTTGAAGAACGAAGCGCAACGACTGCTTCTTGACGTGGCGAATGCCTTGTTTGCGGATTATGATTCTTCGGCGTATCGGGTTCCGGTTTCTTCTCGAAATTGGACATGGGGTTCCAACAGCGCCGTGGCGAACAATGGAATCACTTTGCTTCAAGCGTATCGAATTTCGAAGGATAAAAAGTATCGCGGAGCAGCCGAAGAAGCGCTTGCCTACCTGCTCGGAAAAAATCCGCTGCATCTTTCTTACGTGACCGGTTTCGGTGCGCGTTCCCCGATGCATCCGCATCACCGCCAGAGCGAAGCGGATTCTGTTTTCTCGCCTGTCCCTGGAATGCTCGTCGGCGGCCCGCATTTGGGAAAGCAGGACATCGGCGAAGAATCGTGGAAGTGTCCCGACTATGCGGCGAAAGGTTTCCCGGCAATCGCTTACCTGGATTCCGTTTGCAGTTACGCGACCAATGAAGTGGCGATAAACTGGAACGCTCCGCTTGCCTATTTGGCGGGAGCCTTGGACGCTCTGCCCTGATTTTGATGGGTAGAATTTTATATTCTGCATCGGAAAATTTTTGGCACTTCTTCAAGTTCGGTGAATATGAATTTATTTGAAAAGTTAGGACAGGTCCTTCCGTCCGTAGAAAGCCCAGCCCGTTACATGGGCGGCGAAGCGAACAGCGTTGTCAAGGATCCGGCAAAGCTTCTCGCCCGGATGGCGTTCGTTTTTCCCGACCTGTATGAAATCGGACTTTCGAACAACGGCTTGCGCGTGCTGTATCATGTCGTAAACCGCGAACCGGACTTGCTGATGGAAGTCGCCTTTGCCCCGTGGGACGATATGGCTCGGGAAATGCGGGCTCACGACATACCGCTTTACACCCATGCGACGTGGACGCTCGTGCGGGAATTTGATGTCGTCGGAATGACGCTTCAGACGGAACTCAATTTTACAAATGTTCCCTATGTGCTGGAGCTTGCGGGAATCTCTGCCTTTGCGAAGGACCGCAAGGAAAGCGACCCGATTGTTCTCGGCGGCGGCCCGGCGATGGCAAACCCGGAACCGGTGGCGGATTTCTTTGACGCGTTCAACATCGGCGACGGCGAAGAGATGCTTCCGAAAATTTTGCGGACGGTCGGCGAATGCAAAAGGAAAGGCTTTTCCCGGATGGAAATCCTGGAAGCGATTGCGAAAATCGACGGCGTGTATGTTCCGGCATTTCGCGAAGTTGTCCGGGGAGAATTTGGACAGCTCGTTCCGAAAGAACCGGCGAAAGGTTCCTATGCGAATACGAACGGCGTTCGGCGCGTCTATATCCCGAAACTGAAAAGGGAAGATTATCCGGTCAAGAATTTGATTGCGAATATGAGGCTTGTCCATAACCGTTACAGCGTCGAAGTGATGCGCGGTTGTACGCAGGGATGCCGCTTTTGCCAGGCGGGAATCTGGTACAGGCCTTGCCGGGAACTTCCCGCGGACGATGTTATCGAACTTTCCAAGGAGGGCATTCGGGCGACAGGCGAAAATGAACTCGGGCTTTTGAGCCTTTCGACGGCGGATTACAAACCGATCGAGGCTTTGACCGATTCCATCATCGACGATGCGTTCTTTGATAATGTCGATGTTTCCCTGCCGAGCATTCGCGTGAGCAGTTTTGGACAGTCGCTAGCGGAAAAAGTGGCGGCGTTAAAAGGCGGTCGCAGTGGAACGTTTGCCCCGGAAACGGGTTCGGAACGTTTGCGCAAAATGATCAACAAGACGATTACCGACGAGGATATGTATAACGCTGCCGAACACGCGTTCTCTTCGGGATTCAACAAAATTAAGTTGTACACAATGGTCGGATTCCCCACGGAAAATGACGACGATATGGAAGCGTTCTGCGGGCTGATTGAGAACCTGGTGAAGATCGGTCGGAAATATCTGCGAGGTGCGCAAATTTCGGTGAGCATGGGAATCCTTATCCCGAAATCCTTTACCGCTTTGCAATGGGCGCCTTATATGGAAAAGGATTTGGCGCTTTCGCACATCCAGTTTGTACGCCGCAGGTTTTACAAGAATCCGAACGTGAAAGTCAATTGGGCGGATTGGGAAACCTCTCGGCTCGAAGCCTTTTACAGCCGCGGCGATCGCTCGCTCGCCCCGATGATCTACGAAGCGTATAAGCGCGGAATGATTTTTGAAAGCGACAGTCACCGCATTCGTCCCAAGGACTGGGAACAGATCTGGGCGGATTTCGGCTACGACGAAAAATGGATCTATGCGACGCGATCCAAGGAAAGCGTTTTCCCGTGGGACTTTATGCATGTCGGCGTGACGAAGGCTTATCTGTGGAACGAGTACCAAAAAGGATTTAATCCCGAAGTTTTCGAAAATGCGAAACCGGTTCCCAACTGCAAATGGGGAGAGTGCCAGCATTGCGGAATCCCGGGAAACGGAAAGGAAGTCCGTCTCGCTCCTGCTCCCGAAAAGTACAAGGCTCCTAGTCGGACGCCGGCTGAAATCAAGGAACTCGTTGCCAAACGGCGACCTGTTTACGACAAGCGTTTTTCGTACAAGTTAACATTCCAGAAAACGGGCCTCAGCCGCTTTTTGCCGCACCAGAATATGCTCAGCGCATTTGTGCGGACATTTGCCTGTGCGGGAATCCCTCTGCGATATAGCGAAGGTTTTAGCCCCAAGCCTCGCATCGTCAACATGGGCGCACTTCCGCTAGGTCTTGAAACGGTCTGTGAAATTCTGGGCGTCGAAACGCTTGTGCCGCTGGATCTTTCGGAACGTAAACTTCCCGATTTGATGGAAAAATTAAACGCACCGTTCCCGATGGGAATGAAGATTCTGAAAATCGAAAATCTTTCGTACAAATTATCTTCGAAATTTCCGACATCGATGATTTATTCTTTTCGCCCGGAAAAAATCCCGGAAAATCTTTTGGAAAAATTCACCGGAAAGAAATTGCCGATTGTAAAAAATCACCGCGGGCAGGAAGTGGACCTCAACCAGCATATTCTGGACTTGCAGATTCGGGAAGGAAAAATTTTCGCTCGGGTCAAGTGCAATGAACAAGGGGGGACGGCCAGTCCCTATCCGCTTTTTGGCGGATTGATGGGACTTGAAAGCGATGCGGCGAATCTCGACGATCTTTCGCGCAGATTCCTGATTCGCAAGGAATCGATGCATTGGGATTGAATCGCTTAAACCCTTTTTAGGTATAGAATCGGGTAAGGATTTCCCTGTTCGTCGGTTTCGGAACGCTTATACAGTTTAAATCCGAGATGTTCATAAAATCCCTTGGCGGAAGGGTTTTGCTCGTTGACGGTGACTTCGCAGACCGCGTATTTTTTGATAGCATATTGCACGAGCGTTTTTCCGAAACCTTTTCCGCGTTCTTCGGGCAAGAGAAAGAGCATCTCGATTTTCTGAAATTCCACGCCCAGAAAGCCGACGATTTTCCCGGATTCCTTTTTGGCGACTAAAAGGTGCTGAACGTTGGAAAGCGCTTCGGGAACATATTTTTTAATTTGCTGAATTTCCGCATCCGACAAAAAATGGTGAGTTGCCCGGACGGATTTTTCCCAAATGTCCAACAGTTGCCGGAGCAGCTGCGAATTCCGCACTTGGATTTCTTCAACTAGCAAATTAATTCATCCAGGAATTGTCGAAATCAAATCCGATGGAAAACTTGATTTTCGTCGGAGAAATCGCTTTTGGTAAAACGGGAATATCGATCGGTGTCATCTTACG